>JAFDCW010000030.1 GCA_019312705.1 Deltaproteobacteria bacterium | reverse complement strand
CTCGGCCTCGCGCCCGAGTCCGCCCCCGGCCGGTCGACCGCGCTGATGCACCAGCTGACGGTCTCGGACCTCGTCAGCGAAACGCACGATACCCACCACCCAGTTGGCGCCGGTCTCCACTACGAGGACCAGAAAGCCGAAGCACTGCTGCACGCGCGGTCCTTCCGAGACACCCGCCTGCCGAAGTTTGCGACGTACTTCGAGAAGGTCCTCCAAGGCACCGGCGAGTGGCTCGACGCGGGGTCCATGAGCTACGCCGACCTCTCTCTCTTCCAAACCCTCGAGGGTATCGACCACGCCTTCCCGAACGCCTGGGCGCGAGTGTCATCCGAGACCACCGCCCTCGTCGGCCACCGCGGCCGCGTCGCCGCCCTGCCCTCCCTCGCCTCCTATTTCGCCTCGGACCGCCGCATGCCCTTCAACGAGGACGGTATCTTCCGGCACTACGCCGAGCTCGACCCGGCGTAGCATCCGAGAGCTTCGGCTGTGCCGAGAGGTGAGCCAGGCCGTGACCCAGAGCAAACACGCGATCGCCGGGGGTCGCGTCCCTTCACGGCGCGGTCGTGTATCCTGCTTGGCGGGAGACCATGATCGGGTCCAAACGATGAGCGATCTCGTTGTCCTTCATAGCGCCGTCGTTGCCGTCGTCGGGATCGCGGCGTGGACTGATGCGCGTTCGGGCCGCATCCCCAACTGGCTGACCCTGCCGACGATCGTCGCGGCCCTCGTCGTGCACCTCGTGACCGGCGGCCCCTGGGGCGTCCTGCTCTCGGTGATCGGCCTCGTGCTCGGCGCAGCGTGCCCTCTGGTGCTTTTCTGGCGCGGCGCCATGGGCGGGGGCGACGTCAAGCTCTTCGCAGCCATTGGCGCCCTCCTCGGGCCCGAACTCGCCCTCGAGGCGCAGCTCGCGTCGTTCGCCGTCGCGGCCTTCCTCGCGCTGGTGATGATGGCCTGGCGCGGCACGATGTTCCGCACGCTCAGCAACCTGGTCCTGACCCTGGTCGGCCCCCTGCTCCCCGAGCCTCGGAGGCCAGAGGTCAGCGCCGAGCTGACATCGACAATGCGCATCGGCTTCGCGGTCTTGATCGGAACGTCGCTCGTGCTGGTCGCCTCTCATGCCGAGATGTGGGTATGACGCTCGCGAAGGACACCAGCGGCGTGGTGTACGTCGAGTTTCTCATCGCCTTCATGCCGTTCCTGGTGATGTTCCTCGGTATGGTCCAGGTCGCGCTCTACCTGACCGCCAACCTCGTCGTGCGTCACGCGGCGACGACCGCCGCCCGAGCTGCGGTCGTGGTTCTCCCCGACGACCCCCAGTACTACGACAACGCGGAGATCAATCGCATCGAGCGGGGCAGCGGCGGGGGCGGCGGCACGCTGGAGATCGGCGGTTTGGCCATCCCGGGTGGCGGAGGGTCCCGCCTAGACGCCATTCGCACCGCGGCCTCGATTCCCTTGCTCGCCGTCTCTCCCTCGTACGAGCAACTCGTCCGGGACAGCAGCGTCGCCCGCGCCCTCACCGGCGCGGAGAGCCGCTTCCTCACGGGCTCCACGGTCTACAACCGCACCGCCGTCGCCGTGACCTTCCCCTCATCGCCCGGTGACGACCGCTACGAAGACCGTTTCGACAGCCGGGGACGGGTGCGAACCCGGGTCACCTACCTCTTCCATTGCGGGGTCCCGGTCGTATCCAGGATTCTCTGCGATGACTACCTCTCGCTGCGCACGGGGTTCCCCAGAGCCGCCGCCGAGGACCTCGCAGCGGCCGCGGCCAGCGGCGACACCGCCCGCTTCCAGGCAGCTCAGCAGCGTTTCGCCCACGCTTCAAACCGCCTCGCCGAAGAGAGCCCCGGCGTCGACGAACTCAACGAAGCGGAGATGCCCTACGCGGGCATCGTCTATTCGGTCTTCGGCGCGCGCTTTCGCGTCATCCGCGCGGAGGCTGAGATGACCAACCAGGGGGCCGGTTTCACGTATGAAGACTGACCGGAACCTCGGCCGCGAACAGAGCGGCGCGACGATGATCATCGGCATCTTCATGGCGATGCTCCTGGTCGGCGTTCTCTACTACCTGTGGGGCATCGGGGAGGCGATCGTCTACCGGCAGATGATGCAGGACGCCGCCGACTCGGCGGCCTTCGGAGGCGCCGTCATCAACGCCCGGGGCATGAACCTGATCGCCTTGCTCAACGTCATCATCGCCGCCGCCGCCGCCGTCGAGACGATCATCAACGCCATCGTCTCGGGCCTCATCCTCGCGGCAGCCCTCGCAACCGTCGTCTGCATCGTGACCTACGGAAGTAGCGGCTGCGACGAGGCGGCGACCCACGGCAGCGAGTCCGCCGACATGGAGGACATCCGCGGAGACGTGGAAGACGACATGGAGGACATCATCGACCTCGCCACCACCGCCGCCACCACGATCCGCTACACCTACCCGACCCTCGCCCTGGTGAAAGCCGAAGAATACGCCTCCATGTACGACCCCCCGGTGGCCGAGGGGTTTCTCTTGCCGGTGGACGGCCTCCCGGTCGAGGAGGACGACTCGGACTGGCCCTGCGACGAGAAGGTCGCCCCCTTCGCATCGTCCCAGGCGCCCGTCGGTACCCTGATCTGCTGCGACATCGACATCTACCTGCTGATCGGCGCCGCTTCGAGCGCCGGCTTTGCGTACCTGCACGCCGACGACTGGTGCGAAGACGAGTACTTCTTGCGGGTCGTCGAAGACGCGAAGATGGGCGACGACAACTTCCAGGTGCGCGCCTACATGCACGGGGACTACCCCTTCGAGGCGGCCCAAGCACGCGTCGCCGTGGCGAACTGGGGCGAAACCGAGGGGGCATCATCGCCCGGGGAGTCTCTCCAGGAGATCGCCAATTGGAGCTTCGCCCAGGGCGAGTTCTACTTCGATGACGACATGGACGAAGAAGAATGGCTCTGGCACATGATGTGGCGAGCGCGATTGAGGCGTTTCCGCCTGCCCCTGTCGGGCAGCGTTCCCGGAGGCGCCGGCGATCTTTCCGAGATCATCGACGTGGTGATTCACTGATGGGCAATCGATCGACCCCCGGGCGGCGCTCGCTCCTGCGCGACACCCGCGGCACGGCGATGATCGAGACGGTCATCATGCTGCCGGTCTTCATCGTCATCTGGACCGGCATCATCTACATCTACCAGGCCTACGAGCGGAAGATCGACGTGATGCAGCAGACCCGGGCCGACGCCTGGCACCACGCGACGAACAACTGCGACACCCGTCCGTCGAGCGGATCTTCGGTGAGCGAGGCGAACTACGAAGTCGACGCCGTGTTCTCGGGTCTCGTCGGCGTGCTGGGCCATGCCTACTACCCGGAGCCGTTGCGCGAACTCGACGCCCGGCGAGCGGATTCCGTCGAAGAACCCCCGCTCATCGGAAGCGACACGGTGCACCTCGACTACCGCATGGGCCTGATGTGCAACGAAGAACCGCAGGAGCTCGGCGAGGACATCCACAACGAAGCCTGGTTGCTCTTCGGGCTCCCGGAGATCCTGTGAGCCGCCGCCGCGCGCCCACCAAGATACCGCTCTGGGCCTATGTGCCCGAGCGCTTGCTGAGCATGGCCCGGGTCGCCGCCCTCGTCGCCGCGGCTCTCGCCATCGTGCTTTCGGTGTGGGGTTATCGGGCGCGCGCGCAGCTCACCGAACGCCTCATCGACACCGGCAGCGCCATGCTGCACTACGACGGCGCTACGCGTCAGGATGCTCGGCGTACCCTCGTATTCAACGGCCAACGGATCCATCTATCGTCCGGGAAGAGCCCCCACGACCTGCACCAGGTCCTCGACTTCTACGAGGGGCACTGCCTCGATCACGACGGGGGGCTCATGCACGAACTCGATTCCTTCGTCGCCGACCACCCGGAGGTGCAGCTGAACACCGACGCGATGGATCCGATCCTCCGGACCGAGAGCGGCGGCCGAGGCGTAGTCGCGTGCCTCTATATGGAGGCGACCGACGGAACCAAGGGCTTCATGGAGCGATACCATCGCTATGCCGGGTCCGGGGACCTCTCGGAGATCGGGGACATGCGGTACATCTACGCCGAAGAGGACAAAGACGAAGACGGGGGAACGCACTTCGTCGCCTTCTGGACCGACGGCCCCTTCGTGCTCCGCGAGATGCTGCCGGCCGAGGGCGACGCGCCGGGCCAGGACATCCGAGACGTCGAGCGGCCCGATGGGCTGCGAAGATTTCTCTCGGTGCACGAAGCCGGAGCACCCCAGGCGATGACCGTCTATGTCAGCGAAGAAGACGGTCCGACCGAGACCGACGTGGAGCAGTTCTATCGGGAGACGTTGGTCCGCGGGGGATGGCGGCTCCTCGAGGGCGAAGCCCCGACCCCGGCGGCCTCCCTCACACCGCTGACCCAAGCGGCCCCCCGGGTCCTCGCGGCCGAGAGGAGCGAACGCATGGTGACGCTCATCTTCTCGTCCAGCGACGAACACCGGGCGGTCACTACCATCCTCGAGGCTCGCTGATGATTCGTCGCGTCATCATCGGCGGCGTGTTCATGGTCGCATTGGGTGCGTGCGAAGAGCCCGCCCCGACCGCGGAGGTTGGCGCGGCCTCGCCCCCAGGCCTCGGTCCGAGCCGGGAGGTGACGCCCCGAGAACAACGCCCGGAGAGTTCCGGCCCGCAGCGCTGGAGGACACGTCCCCGGACTGACGAAGAGGGTGGCCCGGATTCTCTCGAGAGCGGCGCCCTCGGCGGGACGATGCGCCGCGAGAGGTCCAGGCAGCGCCCCACCAAGGCGGAGATCTTAGCCCGCTTCGACCGCCTCCAGACGATCGGCGGCGACACCTCGACCTGCGAGCAAGCCTTCGCCGTACTTCGAGAGACCACCGAAGGCATGGGAGAACTGCTCGAAGAGGGGCAGGCCGGCCGAGTGAATCGAGCGGACTACCTCGCCCTCTGCCAGGCTTTCCCGACGGAGGTGCGACGTTGCCTGACACCCCAATACCAAGCCGCCAACGGCGCGAGCTGTCGCGACACCCTCGCGCGGTTCGCAGGCAACCGAAACAACCCGGCCTGGCTCGAGCGCCTCACCGGCCACCCCGCATCCGAACGCCCCGACCCCGCGACTACCGAAGCCGAGGGCCGAGCGCTCCGGCGACGCCGCCTCGGTCGTGAAGGCCAAAGCGGCCAAAGAGGCCCAGAGAACGCAGAGAACGCAGAGAACCCGGAAGACTGATTCGCACGGACGGCGCCGGCAGCGCCGTCAGTACGAGACGGCGAATACGAAGCTCTGACGCGGGAAGCGCTGGTAGCGCTCGGCGATTACCTGCTGGGGCACGGTGTCGCCGTCGACGTGCTCGGCGGCGAGGGCCGTGGCCGCTTCGACGTCGTTGACGGCGAGGATGCCGACGACCTTGGTCATCAGCGCCTGGGCGGCGGCGGGCATGGCGGCGTAGTCGATCGAGAAGCTCCCGGGGTCGGTGCCGTTGCCCGCCGTGCGGCTCGCGTCCCAGGTGATGGCGCCGGCGGCGATGAGCTCGCCGACCTGAATCGCCGCGAGCTGGCTGTAGGCCTTGCGGTGGCCACCGGCGGTGTACATGCCGCGGCTGATGTGGCCGAAGGCCCAGAGGATCGAGTCGAGGTAGGCCTCGTTCACGGCGGCCTCGTCGAGGACGCCACGGTCCTTCAGAAGTGAGAGCAGGAAGAGGGCCCCGGTCTGGGCCTTGAGTTCCTCGAGCATCGAGGCGATCTCGCCACCGAAAGCCGCCTCGGCGGTCTTGCCCTCGAACTCGTACTCCCCGGCGGGCCCGAGGTTGTGGGTCGCTTCGTGGAGGATGGTGCTCATCAGCCCGGCGTTCGGCGAGGCCGCGAAGAAAGCCAGGGTCTGGGTCGTGACCATCGACTCCGCCGCGGCCCGGCGCCGACCGGCGCTGTCGGGGTCGGTGTAGAGGTTGGTCATCGCCACGGTCCGGCCGCGGTTTTCGTTCGCGACGGGGCCCCAGTTGGGCAGGCTCTGGCCGATGGTCGCACCAAAGGCGTCTCGGTCGTCGCCGGCGTTGACAACGATCTCGATGAAGTCGGGCAGGTGGAAGTTCGTCTCGCGCGCCTCGTAGGTTGCGACGAGACCGGCGATCGAACTCTCCATGTCTTGCTGCAGGGGTGCGAGGCGCTCCTGCCACTCGAGGGAGCCACTGTCGATGAGGGCGAAGGTCATGTGGAACCCCGCCTTGTTGCTGCACGGATCCCAGTAGACCTCGTCGGGGCCGACGCGTACGTACCACTTCGAATTTTCCGCGTTCATGCGCGACCACGCCTCGTCGGCGGGGACCCAGTCGTTGTCGAGGAAGGCCTGGGCCGCGGCCCGGAGGTAGGTGCGCAGGGCCTCTTCGCTGGGGCCCGAGAGGACCGACGCAGCCTGGGTGAGCGCCGTCGAGATCTCGGTCATCTCTTCGCTATAGGCGTCGGTGTAGGCCACCGCGGCGAGCTCGCCTTCGGACTCACGGACCACCACGAAGGGAGAGAGCAAGGTGTCTGCGTCTTCCCGGGCGCGGAGGGCGTCACAGAAGCCCTCCTCGCGCTGGAGGGCGGCCGGATACACGTCGACGGGCTGGTCCGGAGAGCCGGGAAGAGCGCTGCAGAGTTCTTCGTTTTGCACGGCCGGAGCGAGACACGCGGGGCCCCAGTTGCGGCGGAAGACCGCCCAAGACGCCGGGTCGTCCGGCTGCTGCGTGCTGGCGATGACCGCCATGCCGACCTGCCGGGCGTAGAGGCCGTCGATCGATCGGCCGATGGCCACCATGCGCCGGGCGAAGTCACGCTCCTCGGACGTGAAGCCGGAGAGGTCCGTCGCGACCAGGGCGAGGGCGGCGGAGCCGAGCTCCCGGTACACCTGGGAGAGTCGCGCATCGGTGGGGGCCCCAGCCGCGTCGAGGGCGACCATGCGGCGGTAGAGCGCGTCGAAGTCGTGGTTGAAGTGCCCTTCGGCGTCGACCCAGTTGCCCGTGGACGGATAGAAGTCGAGGGAAGCGACCTCCGCGGGACTCACCGCGCCATCGCCGTCGGTGTCGCTGACCCAGAACACCGGCGCGTCGAGGAGGAGCGCCAGCTGATTGAAGCGATTGCGCTCGAACTGGTCGAGGGCGAGGGCCGTGGACTCGACCGCCGGGGGCTGGGTGCCGCCGCAACCGACCAGGATGAGAAGAGCGAAGATTGAGAAGGCTGAAGCGATGCGAGTCATGGGGGCGGGACGTTAGTGCCTAATCGCAGCGGGCGAAAGCCCCGCGGGACCGACCGTCGCCCAGGGGACCCGATGCTATCCTCGCGGGGAAATATGGGGTCCGGTACGAAGGAGCGGTCGAGCGAAGACATTTCACTCCTCGAGCGGGTCAGTGAGACCCCCGGGCAGGCGGATGGCGGGACCGTCGACGCCCACGAGCTCCAGCGTCAGCTCGGGCTCGCGTCGCTCTTTTTCGCCCGGCGTCTGATCTCAGCCCTCGGCGGAGACCGCCACGACCAAATCGACCGGGCACTCTTGATCTCGCGGGTCGAAGCGCTGGTCGACGGCTCCCCAGACGACAAGCTGCGCTTCGCGTTCCGGGTCCACGACGCCAACGGCGACGGATCCATCGACGTCGAGGAGCTGACGCGCATGCTCTGGACGAGCCTGGCCGAAAACCGCCTCGCCTTCGGCCCCGAGGTGGTCGACGAGCTCGTCGCGGCGATGTTCGACCACGCTGATGAAAACGGTGACGGCGTGATCAGCTACGAAGAGTTCGCCGGGGCGATCACCCACTATCCGGGGGTCGTCGAGCACATGACCCTCGGCGACCTGCGCTGGTTGGGCCTGGGCCCCGAACCCGCCGGGGCCGGCGGTCGCCGCGCTTTGGTTCGGCCAAAGCGGCCGACCTGGGCGGGGACCGGATACATCGTCCTCGTCGCGGGCTGGGCCCTCGCCAACGTGGCCCTCTTTGTCGACGCGTGGCTCACCTACGGCGCCGCCGGCGCCAACGTCTACATCCAGGTCGGCCGTGGGTTCGGAGCGACCCTCAATCTCGGGGCGGCGTTGGTCCTGGTGCCCATGATGCGGCGGACCTTGACTCGCCTGGGCCGCACTCGCGTCGGCCGGGTGCTCATCGACGAGCACGTGCTCTTCCATCGCCTCGTCGGCAACGCCACGCTGGTATTCGCCGTAGCCCACACGGCCGCCCACTTGGCCAACTGGGCAACCGGGGGCGGTGACCCGGCTGGCGAAGGCGGCGGCGGTGGCATTCTCGGCATTTGGGCAGGGTTGCTCACGACGGCGGGGCTGACCGGCGTCGGGCTCCTGGTGGTGCACGTCTTGCTCTCGGTATTTGCCCGAGACGCCATCCGACGAAGCCGTAGCTTCGAGCTCTTCCACGCCGTTCACCGCCTTTGGCCGCTGTGGTTTGTCTTCATCTTGATGCACGGCCCGGTCACGTGGATCTGGGTCGCTGCGCCGCTCACCGGCTACGTCATCGACAAGTTCTTCGCCCGGCGCCTGCACGGCACCCGGACCGCGAGCCTCGATGCCCTGCCCGCCCGGGTCACCCGCATCGTCCTCGAACGCCCCCGGGGCTTCGAGTTCGAGGCCGGCGACTACGTCTTCCTGCGCATCCCGGAGATCGCGCAGCTCGAGTGGCACCCCTTCACCATCAGCAACGCCCCCGAAGACTCGGCCCAGCTCACCTTTCACGTGCGCACCGCAGGCAACTGGACCGGAGCCCTGCGCGAGATGGCCGAAGCCGAAGCGCCCCTCACGGCGCCCCTCACGGCGTTCATCGACGGGCCCTACGGAACGCCGAGCGCGCACATCTTTCGCTCGAAGCGCACCGTCCTCGTGGCCGCGGGCATCGGCGTGACGCCCTTCGCGAGCATCCTCCGCAGCATGCTCATGCAGCTCCGGGCCGACCCGAACACCGACGCCGTGCCCGGTCGCGTTCACTTCGTATGGGTCTGCCGGAGCCAGTACGCCTTCGCGTGGTTCGCGTCCCTGCTCGCAGAGGTCGAGGGCGAGTTCCCCCACCGCTTCGACTTCCGCATCTTCATGGACGCGGGCAATCGGGACATCAAGAGCACGGTGCTGCGCATCGCGATGGACCTGCTCTACGCCCAAACTCGGCAGGACCTCATCACGGGCCTGCGTAGCCGCACCACCCTCGGCGCCCCGCGGTGGGCCGAGCTGATGCGAAGTTTCGCCCGGGAACACGCCCCGGACCTGCCCGAGGTGTTCTTCTGCGGCCCCCCGGGCCTCGGCAAGAAGGCCCGCCGGGCCGCCGCCGGCGAGGGGCTACCCTTCCGACAGGAGCACTTCTGACCGACGGGCCGCGCGCCAGACCGGACAGCCTGACAAGGGTCGTCCCCAGATGCGACAATCGCATCGTGCGACGACGTGCCATGGGAGGGCCCTCGGCGGCAGCGGTCGTGTGGTTGATCGTGTTCGCCTGCGGCGTCGGCTGCGGCTCCCGGACGGGCATCGGGGTCGATGACCCCGCCGTGGACGCGAGCCCCTGTCGACCGGTCGGCGCCGAGACCTGCAACGGGACCGACGACGACTGCGACGGCTTCGTCGACGAGGACGTATCACCCCGGGTGTGCGGGGACACGCCCTGCGTGCAGATGCTGCAGTGCGAGGATGGGGCGTTCCCCGAGTGCGTGCCGCGCGTGCCAACGGCTGAGGTCTGCAACGGAATCGATGACGACTGCGACGGTGTCGTCGACGAGGATCTCGCCTTCGGCGCCCTCGGTGAGGCGATCACGGTGCGCACCGATGAGTTCGACACCGGCGATTGCACGAGCTGCCTCTGGGCGTTCGGCAATACCCTGGCACCGACCGACGACGGGTTCGTGGCGCTCTTCAACCTCGGGCTCTCGGGCGGCAGTGAGCGGCCCAACCTCTATCGGCGCTTCCTCGACCGCCGCGGTCGCCCCACGGGCCCCGTTGAGCTCGCCCTCGACGACTTCATCCTCTGGATGTTTCCCCTCGCAGGGGTTGAACCGATGCCCCCCGGAGGCGTTCCGAATGCGACGTATTACCGCATCGGCAGCGACGACGTCTTCGGCCTTCTGCTCACGCCCCCGACCGGACGACCGACGGCCGTGCAGCCGCTCTCGCCCCACGGCTCCCGCAACGTCGAGCTGATGGTCTGGTCCGGGCAGCGTTACGTGGCGGCGTGGACCGAGGCGGACGGGCTGACGGTCGCGACCTTCGCGCCCGATGGCTCCGATGAGAGGCGCGTCCCGGTGGATGCGTTCGGGTCCCACATCGGCTCGATCACCCTGGGCGTGTGGCAAGGCCGGGTGGGGATCCTGGTCTCGGGGTGGGACGACCCGATGGATCGATTTCAGTGGTTCTACCTGCTCGACGCCGAGGGCACGGTGCTCGTCCAGCGCCGCATCGACCTCGAGTACGCGAGCTGGCAACGCTTGGTCGGGGTCGAAGAAGGCTGGGTCTACATTTCACCCGGGAGGTTCCGGGCGCCCAGCACGACGCAGCTCGTGAGCCCGACCTTCGAGCCGCTCAGCGAACTCGCTCCGTTCCCCGACGGCCGGTCCTACGGCGACTCCGGGAGCGGCGACTTCTTCCTGCCGCGCCCCGCACTGCATCAGACCGTCGCCGTCTGGGGTGCGACCGGTCTCCCCGATGACGACATGCACGTGGAGGTCTGGGGGCCCCGGGGAGAAGTCCAGAAGGCGTGGTCCGGCCCCCTGCCCGTCGAAGCCGATCCCGATCAGGCGTACATCGGTCATCCCCACGTCAGCGCCGACGGTGACGGTGTGCTCGTGATGTGGAATGCCGGTGCGCCAAACTCGACGCCGAACCGGGTCTACGTGCGGGAGTTCGGCTGTCTGCCGTTGTGAGAGGCGAAGGCCCGGGGCCGCGGCGCAGACCGCCTACATCGCCGGACAAGGAGAGACGCGAATCACTCTCCCGGCGCCGGGCTGGGCGATGTAGAGGGCGCCATCGGGGCCAAAGCGCATCCCTGCGGTGCTCATGATGCCCGTCGCGAAGGTCTCGACGGCGCGGCGGGCATTGATGCGCACAATCGTATTGCCGGTCACGACGTAGAGGTGCTCGCCGAAGGCCCCGGCGAGGGGGGATGTGGGAGCCGGGGCGGCCATGGCCCGGGGACGAATGCCGCTGGAGAAGACCGTCGCTCGACCGTCGCTCGCACGGACTCGGTAGATGGCATCCATACTCCCGGGGCTGAAACCGGAGTCGTCGATAGTGCCGAGGAAGAGGTCGGTGCCGAGGGCGCCGCCGGGGCCGAACTCGAGGGACCAGGCGCCGGTAACGGCGGTGCTTCCGTCCACGACGTCAACGGCAGTCGCCGTGCCATCGGAAGCAACGCGGACCAGCGTGCGGGCGTTGGGGGCGGTCGAGTCGTCGCGCTCGCGGGTCGTCACGTAGAGGTCGTCACCAAAATCACCGCCGGTGCCGAACTCGACCTCGCCGGGGTCGGTGACGGCAGCGGTGAGCGACGCAACGGTCGTGCCGTCGGGGGAAACCTCCAGGATGGAGTCCGTGCCACCGGCAGCCGATCCGTCTTCCGTCGCGAGATAGAGCCCCGGGTCGAAACCGCCGGCGGCCACGCCGAGGAACGCGACGTGGCCCGGGCCGACCATCAGGTCATCGGCGGCAAAGGCTCCGAGGGTGCCTGCGTTCACCTCGAGCACGTCGCCGGGGTCGACCCCTGCACCGATCCAACTCGAGCTGTTCGAAAAGAGCAGGGCCCCGCGACCGTCGAAGGCAACGCCGACGGGCTCGTCGACGAGCACACCCTCGGCGACGACCTCGGCAGTCCACTCGCGCGATGGGAAGTCGATGCCCACGGCGGTGGGATCACAAGTAACCGGCCCCGAGTCGGCTAGGCCCGTGTCGACGGTACCGCTGTCCGCGGCGCCTGAATCGACGGCGGTGTCCGCGGGCCCTGAGTCGGACGGTCCCGAGTCTCGGGTGCTGCTGTCGGTGAGCTCGGGGCTGTCGTCCCCGCACCCTGCGCTCCCCAAGAGACCACCTAGAATTCCCAAGAACCCGAAAATTACGAAGATTGTTGTTTTGTGGACCAGACCCATGACGCTCCCTCGGGCGCATCCTAACCCGTAACCGGCCCTCAAGCGCGGCGTACACGCGATCAGTCCTCACGGGCCCCGACGGCCTTGCCCCGAGCCCTCGATTGCGGTCAATTCCCGTCCCATGGCTCAGGTTAAAGACTTCATCCGGCGTCACTTCCGCCACTTCAACGCTGCCGTCGTCGTCGACGCCGTCGAGGCCTGGGAGGCCCACCTCGAGGGCGGGGGCAAGATGCTGCTCACCGTCGCCGGCGCGATGAGCACGGCAGAGATGGGCATCGTGATTGCGGACCTCATCCGCGAGGGCAAAGTGCACGCGCTCTGCGTGACCGGAGCGAACCTCGAGGAGGACGTCTTCAACCTCGTCGCCCACGAGAGCTACGCGCGTGTGCCGCACTACCGTGACCTGTCGCCCGAGGACGAACGCGATCTCCGCGACCGTGGCATGAACCGGGTCACCGATACCTGCATCCCCGAAGACAAGGCCATGCGGAAGATCGAGGGTCACGTGCTCGAGCTGTGGAAGGCCGCGGACGCCGCGGGACGAAGCTACTTCCCGCACGAGTACATGTACCAGTTGCTCCTGAGCGACCGACTCGAGGGTGAGTACGAGATCGACCCGAAGCACTCGTGGTTGCTCGCGTCGGCCGAGATGAACCTTCCGATCTGGACGCCCGGGTGGGAGGACTCGACCCTCGGAAACATGCTCGTCGCGTCGGTACAGCGCGGTGACATCAGCTCCTACGGCGTGGTGAAAGCGGGCACCGAAGCGATGGGGGACCTGGTCGGCTGGTATTCGGAGAACCAGAAGGAGTCGTCGATCGGCTTCTTTCAGATCGGCGGAGGCATCGCCGGCGACTTCCCCATCTGCGTCGTGCCCCTCATCCAGCAGGACATGAAGCAAGACGTCCGGTACTGGGGCTACTTCTGCCAGATCTCCGACTCGACCACTTCCTATGGGTCTTACAGCGGCGCCGTACCGAACGAAAAGATCACCTGGGGCAAGCTCGATGTCGATACGCCGCGCTTCGTGATCGAGTCGGACGCGACCCGCGGCGACGGGCGTACCGTCGAGGGAGGGGCCGGGAGGAATCGCGGTGATCATGCGACCGATGTGTGCGCGGCCGGCGTCGACCCGGGACTCGAAGCGCAGCCAGTGGGTCGTGCGTTCTCCGGTGAAGGCGACCTCGAGGGCCCCTACGCCGCGTTCTTCGAAGCGGCCGGGGCCGTTCCAGGTTCCGACGTGGGTCTGGTCGATGATGACGTCGATGCCGAGGTCCACCGCACCGTCTTCGGGCCTCCTTCCGAGGTCCTCGAAAACCAACTCCTCGGGCGCCCCGGTACGACCCATGTCGGCCGCGTAGACGAGCCAGGCGGGACCCTCACCGAGGGCGCATCCCTCGGCGAAGGCCGAGGTGTCGATGCTCAACCGCCTCGCGCCAGCGCCAGCGTCGGTCCACTCTCCTTCGGGCCACGGACGAAGGTGTTCGAGACCCATCGGGTAGAGCCGGGCGTCCGGCCCTGCGCCTCGGACCGCGTCGTTACGAACTTCGGGGCCAGCTTCGGCCCAGCGCGCCGCCGTCCCCCGGAGGACGGCGCGAATCGGCTCCGACTCGTCGGCGAGGGGGCCCTCCGCCCAGACGCCGTGGGGGTCCCGGCGCTCGTCCCAGCTTCGGTAAATCCAAACCATCACCCCCGAGACACCGTCGAGGTCCGCACGACCGAGGGCCGCGGAAAACCAATCCGCCCGGGGTACGAAACGCGAATCGTCCCGAGGAAACCCGATCTCCCCGACGACGAGGGGCTTTCCGAGCACGCCGAGGGCGAGGTGGGCGCGGTCATCGAGCCACACCCCGAGTCCTTCGGCGTTCACCGCCCCCGGCACGTTCTGGGGATAGGCGTGCACGTCAGCGAAGCCTATCTCCGGGAGCGCCGTCACCTGACGCCAGCTCTCCCGCGAAAGCTCGGTCTTGTAGCCGATGTGCCCGGCTGCGATCAGGTGTGCGCCGTCGAGGCCCCGGATGAAACGCGCCATCGTCCGCGTCCAGTCATAGAGCGCGGCATCGGCTTCGCAGCTCTGAGCGGAGAGTTCGTTGGCGAGCTCCCAGGCGAAGATCGTCGGGTCATCGCGGTAGCTGACGCCGCTGATGGTGTTCACGCGGGTCACCAATCGCTCGACGTGATCGCGATAGAGGTTCCGGGCCGCATCGCTCGAGAGCACGGCGCTCAGCTCGGCAGAGAGCAGGTGACGTCGGTGCGGTTCGAGCCCTATCCAGCGGGCGTACTGCGGCAGCCCGCCGTAGTCTCCCCAGCGGTTCACCAGGGTCACGATGACGCGGATGTTCCACCGCCGAGCCTCTACGAGAAGATGGTCGAGGTGCTCGTAGGTGGTCTCCACCCAGGCCTCCGGGCCTACCCGGAATGCGTATGCTCGATGCCAGGCGCGACCGTCGGCCACGGCTTCCCCGGCCGCCCAGACGCGAATGACGCCGACCTTGTCCCTCCCCAGGGCTTCGAAGAGGTCAGCCGCGCCTTCCCGTGCGCGGTCGCCGTGCATCATCGCGGTGTTCGCCCCGACAAACCGAAAGGGCGCGTCGCCGATCATGAAGCGGGTGCCTTCGGCCCGCGCAAACTCCCCCGAACGGATCGGTGGGTTGCTCATCTGCTTTCGTGGCACCGGGGGCAGCGGTTCCCCGCAGGCCGGGAGCACGAGTAGCGCCGGCACGAGTGGCGCGAGAAGAAACGCAGAGAGCAGTGAGAGGGTCGCCGCTGGGACAGCGCGGGAAAACATCAGCGCGGCGCGCCTCGCGCGCCTGGTTGGGCCGCGGGGCCCGCGGCGGCTGCCCCGAGGGTCTCCATCAACTCGTCCATACCGTGATGCCGAGCGTCAGCTTCCGCGCCATGGTCGAGGGCCAGGGTCGAGGGCGGCCGCCATACGACGAAGACCTCGTGGGCCCCGGTGGAGTAGACGAGGATTCGCTGCGGGAAATCGAGGGCGGCCGTCGGGTTGTCCTGCATGAGGGGCGTGCCGGCCGATGGGTTTCCGAAGATGAAGACCGTCGTCGGCCGCAGTTCGAGGCCCGCCTCCTGGGCGCTGTCGGCGTGGTCGAGCTGTTGGATGATCGTGAGACCAGCCTCGGTGATGGCATGACCGAGGCGGTTGACCGTCTCGTTGTAGCTCACGGCGCTGGGCACGGCGCGCAGCTCCGGCGGGCCAGCGGCGTCGGCTTCGGCGGCATCGTCGGCGCCGCTCTGGGCTGCGGAATCCGACTCAGCGGGGGCCGTCTGGTGCTCGTTGAGGTGCAGCTCGGGCCCGCCGCAGGCCATGAGCAGAGAAATCGACGGGACGATGAGAAATGCGATTCGCTTCATGATCGGGGCCTACGCCAATACGCCGCGGAGGTTGTAGTCCAAAACTGCCCGACCGATGCGTTCGGGGTCGGCATCACCATCGCCCATCACGCGCTCTTCGAGCAGGTATTTGATCGAGCCGAGGATACAGCTCGCGACGACGTCGGTGTCAACGTCCCGAACGAGGCCGAGGCGCTGGCCGTTCTCAAGGGAGGCCTGAACGAAGGTGTGCAGGTTCTGGTAGAACTCCCGGAGCTTCGCGTCGACCCCGGCGTCGAGGCCCACCGCTTCTCGGAGGAGGATCTGGGTGAGCGCTTTGTGCTCCGAGACCGCGCGTACGATGCGAGAGACCGTTTCGACGAGCTGGTCTTGAATCGGAGGCGCGCCGACCGTCGTATCGACACCCACGACCGTCAAGCGTAGCTCACTGGTGATAGCTTCGATGAGCTCCAGGAAGATGGCGCTCTTCGACTCGAAGTAGAGATAGAAGGTTCCCCGGGCGATACCGGCCGCGTGGATGATGTCGCTGATGCGGGTGCCGTGGTAGCCCTTCTCGGCGAAGACCGCCTCGGCTGTATCGAGGATCTCGGCACGACGGGACTCCCGCTGGGCTTCGGCGCGGAGAACCCGACCGTCGGAGCTCTGGATAATCTTCATGCCCGCACTCCCCGGCTGCTCGCGTGCTCTTGAAGGTAGGCATCGACCCGGGCCGCGATTGGGGCGCGAACTTTCTTGGCCAACTCCCGGATGGGCTCGTCCCCGGTCGACGAGATGGGCTCGTCGCAGTAGACGGTCACCGTATTGCCGGGGCGGATAATCCAGGAATCGGCGCGCATCACGTGCTGCATGCCGGTGACAGCAACCGGCACGATCGGAATGCCGAGGTCCCGAGCGATTTGGAAGACGCCCCGCTTGAAGGGCCGGACGCGGCCGTCGCGCGTGCGCGTGCCCTCGGGGAAGGCGAGGATCGAGTGACCCATCTCGAGCTCCCGGCGCATCTGGTCCATGATCTTGCGGGTTTGCGCGCCAAAACCTCTCCGCACGGGAATCGTCCCTCGTTGCTTCATGAACCAGCCGTAGACGGGGTATTTGAAGTGCGCCTCGAGCTCGAGCCCCTGTTTGAAGTGCGGAGTTGAGCAATACATCGTGCAGTGGTCGAAGTGGTTCACGTGGTTCGTCGCGAACATGTAGACCTGGTTTGGGTCGACGTCGGAGTGCACCACAGCGCGAAACTTCGACCCGGTCAGCGCGATCTGCATCGAGGTGTAGAGCCGATTGACGGGCTCGATCTGGTCGGAGCGCAAGAAGGTCTGGAGCGCCATCATGGTGCCGAAGGACGGCACGATCCACGAGATGCCCGCGGCCCAGAGGCCCGCCGATACGATCTTGTCTTTGAGGGTGACGGGCTCGTGATACGCGCCGCCTCGGCTATCGGTCGTGCTCATGCGATCACCTTCAACGCACCGGGGAGGACCTCGAGGGCCTCGAGGGTCAGACGAATGACCTCTCCGTCGACCATGCACTCGAGTTCTCCGAGGCCTTCGAGATCGACGCGCTTGGCGCGCGTCGCTTCGACTCCCGGCGCGCCCAGGTGCTTGCCAGTGAAAATCTTGGGGAAGGTCCGCAGCAGACCCACTCGGCTGAGCTTACCGACGCGAATCACGTCGAGCTCCCCGTCGCCGACGTCCGCCCCGGGCGCCATCATCATGGTCCCGCCGGTGAACTTGCTGTTCGAGAACGAGAGCAGCACCGCCGGTCGTTCGTCGAGGTCGCCTCGATCGAGACGCAGGGGGAAGACGGGGTGTTTCAGACGCGCCGTGCAGACAACGGTCGCCAAGACATAGCCCGCCGGCCCGAGGGCTTTGAAGCGGCGGTTCATGAGGTCGCCGGCGTCCGCCGTGAAGCCGATGGAGAGCAGGTTGATGTAGTGAATTACACCGTCTCGGTGCCGGGCGCGGATGACGTCGCAGGACTTCTCCCGGCCCCGGGCAATGGCCTCGATGGCGAGATCGGTCGTGTCGATATCGAAGTCGCGCAGGAACGAATTGCCGGTTCCCAGGGGAAGCATGGCGAGGGTTGGAGATGGTCGCTCGTCGTCCCCATCGCCGGTGCCGGCGCCGAAGATTCCGTCGACGACCTCGAAGCTCGTCCCGTCGCCTCCGACCGCGAGGAACCGGGACACGCCAGCTTCCCGCGCTTCCCGGGCGATCTCCCGGGCGTGGCCAGGCCCCTCGGTTTCGTGCACGTCGAGGTCGATCCCGGCGCGCTCGATGCGCTCCCGGGCGTCGCCGAAACACTCTCGTGCACGGCCGCCCCCGGCTGCGGGGTTCATGATGGTGAAGAGGTTGCTCATGATCAGAGGGGACGAATCGCCGCCCGTTCCAGGTTCTCGCGGAGGGAATCGGCGAGCACGCCGCGCTTGAGCTTCATCGACGCCGTCCGAGGGAAGTCGTCGTCCCACCGCACGAGGCCCCCAACCCGCTTGAAATCGGGGAGCCGGTGATTGCGCTGGGCGAGCTCGGAGCGCAGGGCCTCATCGTCCCCGTCCTCTCCGCGGTAGACGGCGACCAGGAGCTCATCCTCGAGCTCCCCTCCAGGCCAAATGAAATTCGTCGCGAAGACGGCGAGCTCGTCGCAGGGCAAACCCTCGAACTTCTGCTCGATGTCCTCGGGGTAGACGTTCTTTCCGCCCGCGGTGACGGTCATGGTTTTCGACCGGCCCACCAGATGCAGGTGTCCGCTCGCATCGAGCCATCCGAGGTCGCCGGTTTGCAGCCACCCGTTCTTGATGGACTCCGCCGTCTGCTCGTCGTCGTCGAGGTAGCCCTTCATCAGCGTGCGGCCCTTCACCAACACCTGACCGATACCTTGCCCCGTGGGGGTGTCGATTCGGATCTGCACGCCATCGACGGCCTTGCCCACCGAGTCACCGCGGAATGGTTTGAGGTCGTTGACGGTCGCGACGGTGCACGCTTCGGTGAGGCCGTAGCCGATCACTACGGGGATGCCGAGGCGGTAGAAGAACTCGGTCCGCGCCTGATCGGTGAAGGCGCCGCCGCAGAAGATCATCTTCAGGTGTCCGCCGAAGGCGTCGTGCACTGGCTTGAGCAAGCGCCGCGAAACGTCGTGGTTGGGCTTCCTATCGGTGAGCAGTTGGTTGACCGACGTCAGGATCTCGAGGAAGCCGCGGGTCGTCGGTTTGGTATCGTGGAGGCGCTCCCGAATGCGCCGCTCGAAGGCCTCGAGGATGAGGGGAACCACCGCCATGTGGGTGACGCCGTACTCTTTCATCGTCCAATTGATGAACTCGGGGCGCAGGGAGCGCTGGTGAATGATCGCCGCCCCACCGCAGATGGGGCCGACGAATCCGACCATGAAATCGATGGTGTGGTTCGTCGGGAGGATCGAGAAGTAACGGTCCCCGGTGGTCATCGGGAAGAGCGATCCGAGGCCCCGGTACTGCTCGAGGTAAGCATCGTGGGTGAGCATGCAGCCCTTCGGCCGGCCCCCTGTGCCCGACGAGTAGACGATGGCCGCGACGTCCTCGCGCTCGCGCTGCACGAAGGTCGGCGGCGCGACATCTCCGCCCTGCCCCTCGAGGAAGTCCTCGTAGCGCCGGGCGGCGCCCAATTCCATCGGGTCCTCGGAGGTGGGCGCCTCGCTCACGACGGTGAACGGCACGTCGATGTCGCCGTCGCCGAAGAGCCGGTAGATCGCATACTCGACGAAGAGCGCCTGGGGCTTGGCGTGGGCGAGCAGCGCCGCTTGCTCGGGGGTCTCGAGCTTGTAGTCGAGGGGCACCAGAACGCAGCCGCGGTACATCGCCGCGTAGGCCGAGATGAGCCACCGCGGCTGATTGCTCATGAGGATCGCGACGCGGTCACCGGCGCCGACGCCGGCCTCCTCGAGCTGCCGGGCGACCTTCATCGCTTCCCGTGAGAAGTCGGCGTAGGTATAGGCAGACTTCTCCTTCTTGCGGCTCGCCTCGACGAGGGCGACCTCGGACTTGAAGGTGAGCAGCGCATCGCGCAGAAGCTCTCCGAGGGAGCGGTACCGTTCCGGGGCGATCATCTCGCTCACAGCCGCCTCCCGATGACCTCGGCGAGGCCTCCAAAGGTATTCACGCCGTTCAGCTCGTAGTCGGGGATCTCGACATCGAACGCCTCTTCGA
>JAFDCW010000486.1 GCA_019312705.1 Deltaproteobacteria bacterium | reverse complement strand
CTCGGAACGGCATGTAGGTTTGCCGTGCCCTTTCCCGAGGACCCGGACGGCACCGGGGCACCGCCTGCTCCGTTGTCATGCCCCTGCGCCCAACCATGCCGGGCGGTGTTGCGACGCCTAGAGCGCAACCGATCCAAGTCGGAGTGAGCGCCCCTCTTGGGCCCCTCTTGGGCCGCCCCTGGGGGGGGGCCGTTCCCGCCTCCGCAGAATGTCGCCGTCGTGTAGGTCGAGGTGCTACTTTCACATTGAAATGGAATCGCAGATCGGCGCGCCCATCGCCTCCAAGCAGTTCCTGCGCTTTCGCCAATACTTCCCATCGCGGCGGGTAGAGAGCCTCGTGGTAGTTCATGGGACGTAAAGAAACTGTGCCCCCGCCCCCGCCGCCGGAGCGCGTCGGCAACTACACCATCGGCGAGCTGCTCGGGACGGGCGGGACCGGGAGCGTCTACCGAGCGATTGGCGACGATGGGGCACGGGTCGCCGTCAAGCTCTTCGACGTTCGTCTCAGAAACACAGCCTCGATGGGTCGTTTCCAGAAGGAAGCGACGATTCGCATCGACCACCCGAACGTGGTCACGGTCCTCGGCGCGGGCACGGCCGACGACGGCACGCCGTACATCGTCCTCGAGCTCCTCGAGGGTCGAGCGCTCTCGGACATCGTCTCCGATCGCTGCCTCACCCCGGCGGTCACCGTCGACCTCGGCATCGACATCTGCATCGGCCTCGCCGCCGCCCACGCCGCCGGAGTCGTGCACCGCGACCTCAAGCCCGAAAACATCTTCATCTGCGACGACGGCACGCTCAAGATCCTCGACTTCGGCATTGCCCTCCTCGACACGGACCCCGAGCGCGTCACCAACCACGGCATGATCATCGGCACGCCTTGGTATCTCTCGCCGGAGCAGGCGAGCGGCGCCGAGGGCCTCGACCACCGGACCGACCTCTGGAGCGTGGGCGCGCTGCTCTACGAGGCCCTCGCCGGCCAAACTCCCTTCGAGTACGAGGGCATGCTGCAGACGGTTCTCGCCATCCTCCGGGACGAGCTGCCGCCGCTGCGCTCCATAGCGCCCCACGTGCCCCCAGCCCTCGCCGTGGTCATCGAGCGCTGCCTCGTGAAAGACGCGCGTTTCCGCTGGTCGAGCGCCGACGCCCTGCGCCGGGCCCTCGAAGAGGTCGACGTCGACGTCTCGGACGCCGCCGCCGCGGCGACGGCCCCGGTCATCCGGGCGACCATCGCTGTCGGCGAGAAGCGCCTCGTCGCCGTGCTCTTTGCCGACAACGTCTCGGATCCAGGCGCCCTGCGCGGCGCCGTCGAGGACCGCGGTGGCCAGTATCTGCCCCTCTATGCCGGACGCGCCGTTGGCCTCTTCGGCGGGGAGTCTTGGGAGGGGGACGAGCTCAGCCGGGCGGTCGAAGGGGGGCTCGCAGCCCGTGGGGCGGCGCACCACATCGCGGTCGTCGCGGGCCACGCCATGGGGCACGGGGCCGGCATCAGCGGCGAGGCCCTCGCGGCAGCTGAGCTTGGCGCGAAGGTCGAGAGTGCTGGGGTCGTCATCGACGCACGCTCGGCGAAGCTCCTCGACGCCGGCTATGCTGCCGAGGACCTCGGCGGCGGCTTGCTCGAGGTGACCTCGACCCGACGACAGACGTCTATCCCGCCGATGCCGTTGCTGGGCGGTGGGGCGCAGAGGGATGCGGCGTCCCCCGCCCTCGCCGGGGCCTACCGGGATTCCCTCGCGCCCCCGGCCCCCGACTTCGCCCAAGACGGCCAAGACTCCCTGGCGGCCCCGGCTTACGAGGTGCCGCTCATCGGGCGCTCCATGGAGGTGGCCCAGATCGACCACGCCCTCCGGCAGATGCTCGAGGGGCGTCGAGCGACGGCGGTCCTCGTCGTCGGGCCCACGGGCATCGGCAAGAGCCGACTGCGCGAAGAGATGCAGACCCGCCTCGCCGAGCACAAAGATGACGCGACGGTGCTCTTCGCCCGGGCCGAAACCCTCGGCAAGGGCAGCGCCTTCTCGCTGCTCGCCGGGGCCCTCAATCGCCACGCGCGTATCGTCGCGGGCTCGTATGGGGCGCAGATAGATCTGAGCGCGCCCCTCGAAGAGCGCCGGCTGGCCGTCCGGTGCCTCGCCGAGAGCGGGCTCACCGACCCCATTCGCATCGAAGAGACCGTGCCCTTCCTCGGCGAGTTGCTCGGGGTGCACTTCGAAGAGGCCCCGGGCCTCGCCGCGGCGCGGAACGATCCCCGGGTGATGGCCGAGCGGATCCGCCTCGCCGTTCGTGACCTCTTCGCCGGCCTCGCCGCCCAGGGCCCCCTCACCCTGGCCCTCGAAGACGTGCAATGGTCCGACGACGCGACCCTCGACATCGTCGAAGAGCTCGTCGACTACCTCGTCGACATGCCTTTCCTGGCGTTCCTGACGGCGCGGCCGTGGATCGACCAGGGGCGGCCGGATTACCTCGGGGCCCAGGGAGTCATCCGCATCAAACCGAGCCCGCTGCTCGCAGCCGACGTGGTCGAGCTTGCGACGGCCCTCGGTCGACGGCGCCTGTCGCCAGAGATGATCCGCCGCATCGGCGACCGTTGCGGCGGCAACCCGCTCTTCGTCGAGCAGACGGTCGCCGAGCTGCTGTCGCGGGAGTTCTTCGGCGAAACGACCGAAGACATACCCCTGCCTCTCACCGTCGAAGCCGCCGTGCAGTCGCGCCTCGACCACCTGCCGCCCCTCGAACGCACCCTCTGCCGCTACGCCGCGGTCCTGGGCCGTCCGTTCTCCGTCGAAGAGCTCGAAGCGCTCGGCGTGGTCGATGCTGCGATGCACCTCGACTCCCTCGCCCGCCGAGACATCATCGTCGCCCGCGCCGCCTCGCGGGTCGGCAAGGGGCGCGAGTACCGGTTCCGGGTCGGCATCGTCAGCGAGGTCGCCTACGAGATGCTGGGGCGCGATCAGCGCTCCGAGGCCCACCGCCGCGTGGCCGAGGTTTTGGCTCACTTGGGCGAGGCCGGCGCCGAAGAGCTGGCGGTGCACTTCGAGAAGGGCGGCGAGCGGGGCAAGGCGGCCGACCGCTACGCCCGAGCCGCCCTGGACGCCGGGCGCCAGGGCGACGTTGCGTCGGTGGCGCGGTGTAGCGACAAGGCGCTGGAGTATGGCGTGCGGGATGGCGTGCGGTTTGAATTGCGTATGTCGCGGGCGATGGCGCTTCAGTTTCAGGGTCTCGTTCCTGAAGCCCTGGACGAACTCGAGGACGCGATTGGGTGTGCAATTCACGGAGGCGAGCGCGCGCGGGTGCAAAGCCTACGAGGTTTGCTCTTCTTCCGGACCGGCAACAATGACGTGGCGCTGGACGAACTCACGTGGGCCATCGTTCTCGCCCAGAAGGCGAATGACACCGAAACGACGACCCGGGCGCTGCTTCGCCGAGCGAGCGTTCGCGTCGCCCGGGGGGAGCTCGACGACGCGGCGGCCGATGTAGAAGAGGCTGGCCGGGGTGTCGGTGAGGACGCACCGCTCGGCGCGCATGTAATGGAATTCCGCGCCTACCTCGCAAACGGCCGCGGCGAGTTCTCGAAGGCACAGGATCTGATTCGAGAAGCCATCACGATTCTTGACGCGACCGGCGACATGCAGCGGAGCGTGCGATCGCGAGCAAATTTGGCCGACAGCTACAATTCGATCTGCGCCTATGAGGATGCCGAGCAGGCGCTGCGTCGGGCCGTGCAGGACTGTCGGCGGGTAGGAAACCGGCTCTCCGAGGGATGGGCTTCGGTCAACCTCGGCCGGGCCCTGATCGGGCTCGAACGGTGCGTTGAAGCAAAGGATTGCATTGCGGACGCGATTCAGATCGGTCGGGATGCTCCAGATGCACCGCTTCAAGCGGTCGGTCTCTATTGGCGGGGATGGGCGCATCTTGCGGCCGGTGATGCACGAGAGGCCTGCAAGGCAGCGGAAGAGGCCAGCTCCTTTGCCGCGAGCAAGGGGCTAGCAACTCAAGAGGCGAGCGCGCTCGGCCTGCTCGCATCCGTGCACATTGCTCTCGCTCATACCGACTTGGCACTGAAGGCGGCGAGCCGGGGAATCAAGATCCGAGACGAGGTGGGGGTTCTTGACGAGGGGGAGGCGGAACTCTTTCTCGCCTACGGCCGTGCCCTCGCGGCGAACGGCCATCGGCGTGACGCGACCGATGCCTGGGCCGCAGGGCGACAGGTCGTGGCGAGGCTGGCGATGGGAATCACGGACGATGTCGCAAAAGACCGCTTCCTCGCGGCGCCAACGAATCGGGCGCTCCTGGAGGCGGGAGCCTGAATCAGAACGGGCCGTCAGTGGGAGTGGGCGGGCTCTGGGACGCGCCGAATATCACGTCGTCAATCCCGCCCTCAGGCGGAAGGGCATCAGGGGGTTGCCACTTGCCAACCATTTCGAGCGCACGAGGCAGGGCGTCAGGCGGCTGCCACTTGCCAAAAATCTCCAGCCCCTCCAACCCCTCCATGGCCTGATCGTTCGCGGCAATCCGGCCC
>JAFDCW010001098.1 GCA_019312705.1 Deltaproteobacteria bacterium | reverse complement strand
TCGGCCTCGGCTTGGTCGATCACCCAGTCGTAGAGCGGGCGGTGATCTTCGAATTCCAGCGAGCAGAGCGAGTGGGTGATGCCCTCGATGGAGTCGCTGAGACCGTGCGTGAAGTCGTACATCGGATAGATGCACCACTTGTCACCCGTGCGGTGATGATGAGCGCGGCGAAGGCGGTAGAGGGTCGGATCGCGCATGTTGAAATTGCCCGATGCCATGTCGATCTTCGCGCGCAGTACGTGCGCCCCATCCTCGAACTCGCCCGCGCGCATGCGGCGGAAGAGGTCTAGGTTCTCTTCGACGCTTCGATCTCGGAAGGGACTGTTCGTGCCCGGCGTGCCCGGCACACCGCGCTGTTCGCGCATCTGCTCGGACGTTTGGCTGTCGACGTAGGCCATGCCCTTCTCGATGAGCTTCTCGGCGAAGGCGTAGAGCCGCTCGAAGTAGTCCGACGCGAAGCGCAGGCGGTCTTCCCAGTCGAAGCCGAGCCAGGCGACGTCGCGCTTGATGGCCTCTACGAAGGCATCGTCCTCGGCGACCGGGTTGGTGTCGTCGAAGCGCAGAAAGCACTTGCCCGAGAACTCGCTGGCCACCCCGAAGCTCAGACAGATGGCCTTGGCGTGGCCGATGTGAAGGAAACCGTTGGGCTCCGGGGGAAAGCGGGTGACCACCTGGCCGCCGTTCTTTCCAGCCTCGATGTCCTCGCTGATCTTCGTTCGGATGAAGTCGGTGGGCGCCTGGGGAGTGTCAGTCATGGGAGGAGGCGAACCTTGAAGGGTCGCGCGGCGCCGGTCAACACCCGGAAAGGCCTCAGTGTTTCGTCTCACCTTGACGCCCAGGGCGGGCCGGCTCAACACCGGGGGCCGATGAAGACGGACCCCCTTTTGCGGTTCTTGGACATCGCCTGCCGGGAGATGGGTGCCTCGGATGCGCACCTCGAGCTGGGCGGCCGCAATCCCGAAGGGGAGTTGGTCATCACGACCGAGCTCGATGGGGGATTCCGCCTGGTCTTGCAGTTCGACGAGGCCCCGCGAAACCGCCCTGAGCTAGCCGAAAAGCTCGAGACGTTGGTCAGCTCGTTCTCCTCCACACTGAACAGCGAGCTCGGAGCGCGAGAGGAGCCCACGTCGGTTCCCGCGGTGCGCGCCCTTGCTGAGGAGCTCGCCGTGCTCGCCGAGCGAATCGGCCACGCCAGCGTCGTCGTGGTCGACGTTCGCTCCCCCGAGATTTGGGGCGCGTCACACGCCTCCCTCGTCGCCGAAGACGACGTGAGCAGCCTCGAGCTGGCCTCTGAGTGGGCCCAACACGTCGAGGATACCGGGGGCGACATCCCGTCCCGCAACCACCCCCCCACCCCCTCCGCCTCCAGTGGTCAAGCCCGGCGCCCTCTCAGTCGTCGCCAAACAAGGGCCCACTTCCGAAGAGATCACGCGTCTGCGCACACGCTATCCCGAGCGGGAAGAGTCGACGTGGCGGCGTTACCTCGCCCTGGCCCACAGCGTCGCCAAGGGTCGGGAGCGCTTCGCGGCTGCGGGGCACCACTTTCGCGGTCGCGAGATGTTCCGGGGAGAGCATTCTGGGTGGATCGTGCGACCCTTTGCGACCATCTACCTGCTCGCGGTCGCGGTCGATGGCACCCTCTCGGAGCTCTCGGCAGACGGCGCCATGCTGCATGCTCTGCCTGCCATCGAACGCCTCGTGCTGTCCCTACCCCCTCGCGATCCGCCTCCACGAGGTGGACGGGTGTTCAAGCTCGTACCGCTGAAATGACGCGCCTGAACCTGCTCACGCGGGGCTTCGTAGCGAGCTCTCTCATGGTGGGCTCTGCCAGCGCCGTCGTCACGACCGGCGGGGCCTGCGCCCCAGCAGCGCCCGGACCGGTCGAGCCTCAGCCCCCGCCTAGCCAGACGGACCCGGCCCAGGACGCCCCGAGCCAAGCCGATGAGCCCGCCCAGGATCCGGCGCTCGCCATGCTGGACACCGGTGCGCCGCAACAGGCGGAGCCCGCTGAAGAAGACCCCAC
>JAFDCW010000485.1 GCA_019312705.1 Deltaproteobacteria bacterium | reverse complement strand
TCAGGGCGGCGGTGGCGGCGGCGGCAGTGCCGAGATCAGTAGCCAGTGTCGCGGCGGCTTCGGGGCATCGGCCCCCGCCCACAAGCTCTCGGCCTTCATCAATGCATCGGCCGACTTCGCGGCGGGCGCCGACGACATCGCCCGCACCCTCGAGAGCGCGTGCAGCGACATGGGTCGCGAGCTCGGTATCCCCGATGCGCAAATGGCCGCCAACGGCAACACGCCGGCGGTGAAGGCCGCCTGCGACGCTGTCGCAGCGAAGATTCAGTCCGAGATGACCGACCTTCGGGGAAGCGCCGAGCTTCGCGTCGTCGTGGTCAGCGAGCCGCCCCGGTGCGAGGTGAGCGTCGATGCGTACGCCAGCTGCGCCGCCGAATGCGATGTCGACTACGATCCGGGCCAGGTCGAGATGCAGTGCGAAGGCGGCGAAATCCGCGGCACCTGCTCTGCCGAGTGCACCGGAAGCTGTTCCGTCGAAGCCCACGCCGAATGCTCGGGCACCTGCGAAGGCACTTGCCAGGGCTCCTGCCAGGGCTCCTGCAACGGGACCTGCGAGGGCGAGTGCTCCGCAACGAACGCCGAAGGCCAGTGCACGGGGACCTGCAGCGCCGGTTGCCAGGGTTCTTGCGAGGGCGGCTGCGACGGCACCTGCGAAGGCAGCTGCGTCGCCGAAGCGAGCGGTCAGTGCAGCGGCGAGTGCCGCGGCGGATGCTCCGTCGAGTTCCAGGAGCCGCGATGCACGGGCACCGTTCGGGCGCCCTCGGTCAGCGCCGACTGCGAGGCCAGCTGCGACGCCCAGCTCGACGCCCGCGCCGAGTGCACCCCCGGCCACACCGAAGTCACCATCGAAGGCAACGTCGGAGCAGATGCGGAAGAGCGCATCGGCCGTCTGCGCCAGGCCCTGAGGAACGGAATTCCGCGCATCATGTCCGTCGGAGCCAAGCTCCAGCGCCTCCGGCGGTCGGGGCAAATCCTCGTCAACAGCGCCCGTCATGTCCCCCAGGCGGCCCACGACCTCGGGCTGACCGCCGTCAGCTGCGCGACCCAGTCGGCTGCTGTCCTCGGTGAGGCCTTCGGGAGCGTCAGCGTGAGCGTCGACGTCTCAGTCTCGGTCAGCGCGTCGGCGTCCGCCGGAACCAGCTGAGCCCAAGGCCGGGATGTCCCGCGGAGAGCAAGGAGAGCCGGGCCGCGGGGGCGGTCTGGCAATAGCGGCGGCCTTCGGCGTGCTCTGCCTCGTCGTATTGGCCGCCGTGCTCGCGACAACCCGGGCGTGCGAGCCCGGGGCGCGCGCGCCGGCCCCGACTCCGGCCGCCCTCGTCGGTTGACGCTGGGGCGACGGACCGGCATCGTGCAGCCCCGGATGCGGTACAAGAAGAGCGAGATCAGCGCGGGACAGATTGTCGACGCCGCCATCCGCGTGCTCGCCCGGCAGGGATACGCCCGGACCAGCTTGATGGACATCGCCCGGGAAGCAGGCATGTCCAAGGGGGCGGTGCACTACCACTTCCCGGCCAAGGACGCGCTCATCCAAGTCGTCCTCGAGACCGCGTGTGACGCCGTCGCTCAGCGTACGATGACGGCGTGGCAGGCGGGGGACAATCCCTTCGAGTCCATCCGCTCCTCCCTCGCCGAGCTTTGGAAGGTCCGGGCCGAGCGCACCCCCGAAGCGCGGGTCATCGCCGACCTGCTCGCCCAGAGCCAGTACGACGAGGTGCTGAGGCCCAAGCTCGCGGCTTACTATCGCTACGCGGCCTCGCAGGTGCATGAAGCCATCACCCCGACGCTGCTCGCCGCGGGCCTCACCCCGAAGGTTTCACCGGAGGTCCTGCCCCGAATCCTCCTCGGGCTCCTCGACGGGCTGGTAATGCAGATCTTCGTCGACGAGGACGCCCTCTCCGAGGACGACGTGGTGACGGCGGTCATCGCCGTGGCCCAGTCCATGTTCGAGTTCGCGCCGGTCGCCCCATGAGCTTCGACGAGGTCATCGCCCAACCGGTCGCCGTCCGGGTCCTGTCCCGGGCGGTAGAACGCGAACGAATCGCGGAGAGCTATCTCTTCGAAGGGCCGAGCGGGGTCGGAAAGACCCGGACCGCCATCGCCCTCGCCCAGGCGGTCCTCTGCCCAGTGAAGCCCAACAAGGGCTGCGGCGAATGTGCGGTGTGTACCCGCGCCGCCGACGGCAGTCACCCGGACGTGCGCACCTTCCAGCCTCGGGAAGACGGCAACCGAAACATCCAGGTCGAATACCTGCGCGAAGAGATACTGCCCTTCGCCCAATTCGCCCCCTTTGAAGCCGAGGCCGCGTTCCTCATCTTCCCGGAAGCCGACGTGTCCTTTCCGGCACGGCACCCGGAGTCGGCGAACGCCCTGCTCAAGACCCTCGAAGAGCCGCGCCCCGGCGTGCATTTCGTGCTGCTCTCGGAGCGACCGGACCGCCTCCTACCGACCATCCGGAGCCGCTGCCAGAACGTTCGATTCTCCCGGCTCCCGACCCTGGTCCTCGAGCGCATCTTGAAAGAGCACCAGATCCCCGAGGCCAAGCGAGCTCCCGCCGTGGCCCTCGCCGACGGCCGCGCGGACCGGGCTCTCGCCCTCGCCGAGAGCGGCACCGCCGAATCCGTCCTCGACCAGGCGATGGCGATCGACCGCAGTATCTTGAGCAAGAAGCCCGGCTCCCTGGTCTCCATCGCCGAGAAGCTCGCAAAGGATGACGACCTGGTGCTCACCCTCGAGACCCTCGCCACCTTCTACCGCGATGTCGCCGCCCTCTCCCTCGGCGTATCGAGCGAAAGCATCTCGTTCCGGCACCGCTGGGACGAAGTTCGGGACCGCGCCGCGGTGCTCACCCCGGCCCGGGCCGCAGCTCGCGTCGAGATGATCCGCCGCACCGTCGACACGTTCGAGCGCAACGCCAACAAACACATCGCCCTCGACGCCCTGCTCTTCTCGCTGCGCGACGCTTGAGCGCGCGGGCCCGGAGGATTGCTTTCACTAGGACACCGACTCGGCGCCGGCGCCTCGTATTCAGTGTATGGCTCAGAGCTCGCGGGCGTTCATCGTCACCGACGTGACCGGACGGTCCCGTTCGTCCGTCTCCACCCGGGCGATTGCGTCGACGACGTGCATGCCTTCGATCACCCGGCCAAAGGCCGTGTGCCGGCCTTGCAGGTGAGGCGTGCCGGCCTCGGCCTGGATGATGAAGAACTGGCTGCCGTTCGTATCGGACCCGGCATTGGCCATCGCGAGCACACCGCGCTCCATACGAATGGAGTTGTCTTCGTCCTCGAAGTCGCCACCGTACGCGCTCTCTCCGCCGCTCCCGGTCGCCGTCGGGTCTCCCCCTTGGATCATGAAACCGTCGATGACCCGGTGAAACGTCACCCCGTCGTAGTAACCGTCCCGCGTCAACATCATGAAGTTCGTCACGGCCTTCGGCGCCGCGACTGCATCGATGACGAGGGAGATGTCTCCCAAAGACGTTTCCAGAACCACCTCGTTGGTCCCGGTGAGCAGCACGTAGCCGTCGGTCACCGAGCCGGAGCAAGCCGGCAGGGAAAGGATGAGAGAGAGAAGAAGCAACGCGGCGAGAACTTGGCGCATGGCCGCGCAGTCTAGTGTGTCATCGCCCGGCCGCCAGTCGCTCACGGCCAAGCGCATCTCCGTCGCTTTCCGACGCTCGGGTTTCAGGGTATGAAGTCCGCGATGGACGAACCCTTCGCCCTGCCCCGGCTCTCCGGCAAACCCCGCGGCGATGGTTGGACCGAGGAGGTCGCGCACTACGAGGTGCGCCCACGGCCCAAGACCAAGTTCCGCACGGTCATCGAACTCGCCGGGTAGCCTGCCGCCGCCAGTCAGGGATGAACGAGCGCACATCGGCCCGCGATGCTCGTTTGGCAAGCGAAGATTCGAGCCAGCTGATCTATGCTCGCGTTCTCGCGGAGGGCGACACGCATGGCGAAACGAGAGAACACACGTCTCGAAGAAGACGCTCGCCGGGAGAAGCATTGGAAGCGGTGGGGGCCGTACCTTTCGGAGAGGCAGTGGGGAACGGTCCGGGAGGACTACAGCAGCGACGGCGAGTCATGGACCGACTTTCCGCACGAGCAAGCGCGAAGCCGGGCCTATCGCTGGGGCGAGGACGGTCTCCTGGGCTTCACCGATCGACGCTGCCGCCTTTGCTTCGGCCTCGGCCTCTGGAACGGCAAGGACCCCATCCTCAAGGAGCGGCTCTTCGGCCTGACCGGCCCCGAGGGCAACCACGGCGAGGACGTGAAGGAACTCTATTACTACCTCGACGCGACGCCGACCTACTCCTACGCGAAGGCCCTCTACAAGTATCCCCAGGCCGCCTTCCCCTACGAGGCCCTGCTCGAGGAGAACCGCCGTCGCGACAAAGGCTCGCCCGAATACGAGATCCTCGACACCGGCGTCTTCGACGAAGACCGGTACTTCGACGTCTTCGCGGAGTACGCAAAGGCGTCCCCGAACGACCTGCTAATTCGCGTCACGGTGCACAACCGCGGCCCGGAGGCGGCACCGATTCACGTCCTCC
>JAFDCW010000484.1 GCA_019312705.1 Deltaproteobacteria bacterium | reverse complement strand
TATTCGTGCGAGCCCCTGCCCGCCGCCTGCATGAGCGCCGGGGCCGATTGCACCTGTTTCGACGGGACCGGGGCCGCCTGCGCCGACATGTGCACCGTAGACGCGGGGAACTTCACCCTGACCTGCCCCTAGTCGAGACCGGGTGACGGCGAAGCGGGGTAGCGCTACCGTCGCGCACCCGATGGCCCGCCCCACGTCTCGCAAACACCACGAAGCGCTTCTCGCCTTCGCCCGTTCCATCGTCGCCCGCGTCGACGGGGGCGCCGTGAGCCGTCGGGTCTCCCCGTCCGCGGCGCGGGCCCAGGTCGAGGAGCGCTTCGACCTCCAGGCCGGGGCCCCCGCCGAGGTCGTGCTTCGGCAGGTCGAGGACGTGCTCCGGCGCTTCGCCGTTCAGGTCACCCACCGCCGCTACTTCGGGCTCTACAACCCCTCGGTCCTACCCGAGAGCGTGGCCGCCGCGGCCCTGGTCGCTGCGTACAACCCCCAGGAGGCCGCCTACGGTCACGCGCCGGGGGCCATCGAGATGGAACGCGCCGCCCTGGGCCATCTCGCCGCCCTGGTGGGCTACGACGACGATGCGTGGGATGGCCACTTCACCTCGGGCGGTCAGGAAGCGAACCTCACGGCCGTCGCCGTGGCCCTCAATCACGCGTTCCCGACGTGGCGCACGGAGGGAGTGCGATCCCTCGACGGCCGCCCGACCCTCTACGTGGCGGGCCAGGGTCACCACTCCCTCGCCAAAGCCGCCCGGGTCACGGGCCTCGGCGACGAAAGCGTGCGCTGGATCCCCGTCGACGGTTCGCACCGAATGCACGTCGCCTCCCTCGCCGCCCAGGTGAGCGAAGATCGAAAAGCGGGGCACCTGCCGTTCCTCGTCGTGGCCACTGCGGGTACGACGGGGACGGGAGCTATCGATCCCTTGCCGGCGATCGCGGACTTCGCCGAGCAGCTTGGCCTCTGGCTACACTGCGACGCGGCGTGGGGCGGCGGCGCCCTGCTTTCGCCCCGGCTCCGGCATCACCTGACCGGCATCGAACGCGCCGACTCGGTGACTTGGGACGCGCACAAGTGGCTCTCGACGCCCATGGGCGCCGGGGCGTTCCTCTGCCGTCATCGGCGCGCCGCCGAAGGTGCCTTCGCGTTCGACAGCGCATACATGCCGCCGCCCCGGGACGGCGCCACCGACCCCTACCGGTCGTCACTCCAATGGAGCCGCCGGGCGACCGGCGTTCCCGTCCTCGCGGCCCTCGCGACCCGAGGCGCCGAGGGCTATGCAGCGCTCATCGAACACCAGACACGCATGGGAGACCTGCTCCGAGAGCGCGTGCTCGCCGAGGGTTTCACCGTGGTGAACGATACGCCGCTGCCCGTCGTGTGTTTCACCCACCCGGCACTGGGCGCCCTCGACGCCGGCGTACGCGAACCCGGAGACGTCTACCGCCACGTCGAAGACGGCGGCGACGCGTGGCTTTCGGTCGTCGATCTGCCGACCGGCGAGCGGGCGCTGCGTGCTTGCATCACCAGCTACCGCACGACCAAAGAGGACGTCGACCGCCTGGTCAGCGCCGTCCTCAGCGCCCTCGACGCCGTTGACGCCCGATGAAGACGAGCAACGCGGCGACTGCCAGCCACGATCCCGTCCCCGGTCGACCGGCGGCGGTGCACAAGCCGTCGTCGTCCGTCGCCGCTTCCGCCGCGGCCCCAGAGCCTGGGGCGGTCACGGGAGTTGCGGGGGTCTCTTCGACATCGGGATCCTGAGCCCCTGGGGCGCCTTCCTCGGCGACCGCCGGAGCCCCGGTCCCTGATCCAACATCACCTGATTCGCTGGGTTGGACCGCGGTGCCCATGAGACGTTCGCCCGCCGGAAGCGGGGGGAAAGACATCTCCTCGTCCCACCGCAACGGGTCCGCAGCGCCGGAGCCGAAGCGCTCGGCCATGAGCACCCGGAGGGTCAGCGGGCGGTCGCCGAAGCCGCCGATGTCCTCGAGGACCGCGCGCAGAGAGGCCGGCGCCGAAGGCACCCGGAAGTTTCCAACATCGACGCGGAGTTGATGGAAAGGACGCCCACCGAGGGCGCTGTAGGACCCGCCGGCAGCGACCTCGAAGCCTCGATCCCGAGCGCCGAGGAACGCCGCCCGGTCGAGGGGCTCCTGCGTGATGAGATAGAGGCGAAGGGGGAATATGCCCTGGCCCTCGAGCTTCAGCGGATAGAGAGCGCGCGCAGCGGCGAAACGAACTCGAAGCGGGGGCAGCCCCCCGCGGCGATCGAGGGCCGCGCCCTCCCGCGGGTCGATCTTGACGGTCAGGAAGGTCCAGCCGCGCTCGATGTAGTACGTGAGCATCTCCCTCGGAATTGGAGCGAAGCCTTGCTCTGCCATCCACTCCGTCAGCGCCGTGACCCCGACCTCGCCGAAGGCCTGCATCGGCTGAATTCGATACGGGCCTGCGGCCGCTGGCGGCAGGGCGACGAGGGATGGGCGAGGTGAACGCTGCGGCCCGTCGGCAATGCCCATCGCTCGCCCGCGACTCCTATACGGGGGCCGATCGCGCCGCAGCTTCACCCAATCCCCGAGTTCGTCGAAGAGCGCCAGGGGCGCGGTCTCGTAGTGCGACGGGACGGCCGGTACGGGGACGACCAAACCGAGGGCAGACAGGTCGCCACTGCTCTCGTATTCGAGCTTGAGAATGAGCTCCTCTTGCCCACCGGCCCAGACGATCAGCCCTTGATGGCCCTTCTGGGTGATCGGCACCGGCGCGCTGGCGCCGGCCGCGTGAATGCACGCTTCGACCGCGCTGGGGGCCGAAATAAAGTAGGCGATCAGGGCCGCGACCACCAGGGATGTCCTCATCATGGGCGGTACCATACACGACAAGCGAAAACCCGTCGACGATGCCAGCGGGGTCTTCATGAATGGGCCGCGCGAACCTTCAGGGTGCCGGGAACGGGGCGCCCGTGACCAGAAGCATCGCTGCGTAGCGTCCATCGTTCCACGCCGGCGGGAAGAGGGTGCCGATGGGTCGGAGACCGCGACGGATACGGCGCCAGTCCGTCGGCCGGGTGCGGTCGGACTCGGGCACCACGAGGGAGCCGACGAAGTCCGCTTCGTCGTAGACCCGTGCGATCTGGTCGTGCACGTCGTCGATGTCTTGGTCGCTGAGCACGCCGTTGCTCGTCGCCCGATAGAACTGCACGGTCACGCGCACCGGAAACCGGTCGTCGCGCTCGAGGCGCAGGCCGCGCATCTCCTGGAAGGGGCCGAGGTCGTCTCCATGGCCGAGGACCGCTTGCTCGACGTCGGATTCGCCGCCTTGGCTTCGGGGGGGCGGCGCCGCTGCGGGCAGGCCCCCGCCCGAACCCATCAACGTGCTATCGGCCATGCTTTCAGTGAGGCCTCCGAAGTAGCCGCGGTTCGCGTGCTTCAGGGGCACCTGAATGAGCATCATCATGTCGGCACCCTCCTCCATGGCGCCGGTATCTTGGGCCTGGGCTTGGCCCGCCTCGACGCGCGCCTGAACCGCGCTCCTTCGCTCGGCGGTGAAGACCGTACGCTGGCCCTCGTTGTTGAAGTAGAGCTGCTGGCCCCATCCCTGAAGCGTCTGATCGCCGGGGCGATTCTCGATCACCGTCGCGCTGGTGCCCTGGCGGGTGACGAGGAGAGTTAGGACCGCCGGGGACTCGGGCGCGCTCTGGTAGTTGAAGATCACGGGATTGAACTCCGCGGTGCCACGGCCGGGGATGGGCACGTAGACGTGCTGGGCGCTCACCAGGAAGTGAGTATCCCTTTCGGCGAGCATGTTGCCGTTCCCGAGCATGGTGCTCGCGTCGGAGAGGTACTCCTTCATATGAGCGAGCACTTCCGTGAGGGGCACGGCGTGCAGCTCCCCTCCAGCGCGTTGGTTGCCCACGCGGACCCACATATTGGCCGCGGGCATATCCGCGGTGCGGTCGGTGAAGTTGGGGTGCCGGATGACGGGCAGGAGATGGGTGCGGATCCCTGTCGGTGTGGTCTCGCGGACCTGCAAGGTCAGGTCGCTGATGTTGGGCCCGACCGACGATCCGGAGTTTCGCCCGGTGTCTTCCCACATGACGTTCACCACATTCAGCTCGTGACCGCGCACACGCTCCTGGAGCGATGCATCACCGGGCATCGTGATGACGCGCTGGATGACGTTCGCGTAGCGATTGCGCCGCACCCCCCAGGGCTGGGCCGCGGCGACGGTTGCGATCGTCGACAAAAGAGCGGTGTAGAGCGTGAACAGATAGAGACGGCGGATTCGGCGGCGCATGTTCTTCCCTTGCGTTCGAGACCTGGACAAAGACGCACTGGCCCCGACTTCGGTTTGCGAAGAAGAAGAAATAATCGTTGGGAAGAACTGCTCGCCTCGATCCGTAGCTCGTCCTCGGCGTCACTCGGACGCGAGGAACTCCAGCAGATCGGCAGACGAAAGGGGCCGAGCCCCGGCGAGCTCGTCGAACAAGCGCCGCCGGTCTCCGCCGCCGCGAAGATAGGTCACGGCGTCGGCGAAGACCCGCTCCCCGCGTCGGGCAGCG
>JAFDCW010000483.1 GCA_019312705.1 Deltaproteobacteria bacterium | reverse complement strand
AGGCTTGCCCTCTATCCACGTCGTAGGCCACCGCCACCGGCCATCTTCGCGAATCACTCTGGTTGAACCATGCGCTATCCCCTCTTCCTGCTCATCCTCCCCTTGCTGACCCCAGCCCTCTTTGCCTCAGCGACTGCTCGAGGCCAAGACGCCCAATCAAGCACTACGCCTGCTACCGGCGACGCCCCGCCTGTGCGCTATCTGGCGGCCATCGAGGAGGAGCTCGACGCCCTGTCGATTCCGCATAGCTGCGAGGTAACGTCTGAGATTCGTTCCCGCTGCACGTTCACGTACCGAGGCAGGACCTCGGGACGTGATTTCGAAGTGCGCCTCATCTACAGCGACGATACCGATACCATCTACCTCTACGTTCCAGGCCTCACGACCGGCCTCCCCGATGCGTCAACGACCCCCGCACTCTTGCGCCGCTTGATGGAGCTCAACTGGAGGTTGCTCGTGGCCAAACTGGAATGGAACGCAGTCGACGGTGAGGTCCGTCTGTCCACCGTGCAGAACACCGACTCGAACTTCGACCGCCGAGCTTTTCGCAACCTCGTTCGGCGCCTGGGCCCCCTTGCCGATGGCTACGCTCGGGAACTCGAACGCATTACGGAAACCGATTAATACGCGATGTCCCGAGCCCGTGCGGGTTTGGCCGGCGGGCTATTCGAGGTCTTGGCAGAGCCAAGATTGCGAAAAGCCCATCAACACCGGGGCTGTCGTCCCGTCGCTCGACGGCAGCATGTTGGCAGAGAGCCGAAGGTACTGCTCATTGTTGCTCACTCCGGCCGCTACCAAGAGATCTCCCACGTCGAAGGAGCCGACGTCGGGGCGGGGGGGCATAGAGTAGGTGACGGGCGTGGCGCTCCCGAGACCCGCGACGGTGCTCGCGGTGCGGAACTCGAAGACGATCGAGGAGTCCGACGGGGTGGATACACGATAGTCGAGGGTGTACCAGTCCGGCCGCTGCGGCGGCATGGTGCAGAAGTCCGCCGCATCGTAGGTATTGGTATAGCTGCCGGGTTCTAGCGGCGGCGCATCGCAGTCGCTGCCCACCGTAACGGTCCGGATCTCGGGCGTGACCAGAGCCGCGAGCCCGTCGTGCTCGGACTCGAGCATGATTTCGAGCTGCAAGTAGCGCTGACCGGTGATGCTCGCAGCACGCAGCACCGTGTCGCGGAAGATCGGGCTCACGTCCGTAGGCAGGAGTGCGACGGTTGTCCATGGCTGAGCCCCGAGGCCGGCCGCCGTCGCAGCAGTCTTGATGCGGAAGACGACACGTGTATCGGTCGGCACAGTGGCATCCCAGGCGAGGTCCCGCCATTCGGTCGGACCCCCGTCCGTACAGCCCTCGAATGTTTCGTAATAGAAGCCGCGCAAGGTGCTCGCTAGGCGGAGCTGCTGCCCCGTGAAGTCCGAGTACATATAAGGCCCGATGACCTCCTCGGCGTCGATGACGTAGGGGTTGTCGGCGATGTCGACGCCAGGCGTCAAAATCACGGCCCAGTCCTCGGAGTTGGGGATGAACCAGACCTTGCCGTCACCGTCGATGCCGGCGCCGCGGCAGGCCGTATCGAGGGGCAGGACTACTGCGTTGGTGGGATCGTCGGCCTCTACTCGAAACGAATAGTCCTTGCCGCAGGCCCAGATCCATCCGTTGGCGTCCGCGGCCACCCCGCCCTGGCCACCGATGCCGGCATCGGAGTAGCGGAAGCGGCTGCCGATCGGCTCACGACGATCGTAGCTCGTCACGCGCTCGCGGTTGAACCAGACGCGTTGCTCGATGTCCACGGTGAGGCCATAGCCGGTATACGGAACGCTGATCACCTCCCCTACCGCTGCATCACAGTTGTTTGCGGACCCCCACCCCGACGTGCAGGTGAAGGGGTTTGCTGGGCAGCCGTCGACCGCGTTGCATCGGGTCGTATCGAGGCGCATGAGCACCCCCGCCGTCTGGTCCTTCTGGAGGATCCAGAGGTTCTGGGAACGGTCGAGGGCCATGCCGTAGGCCCCGTTTGGCAGGTCCCTCACCAAGAGGACGTTTCCGTCGCCGTCAAGTTGGGCGACTCGGTTCGGGGTGGGTGGCGGCGGCGGCGGCGGCGGTGGATCACCCGCTTTTGCCTTCTTTACCTTCACCGCCTTAGTGGCGTCGTGGGAGCCCACCCAGACATGCTCGACGAGCTCACCGCTGACGGGATCGGTGATGTCCTGAGCCGCCGCAGCGCGCACCTTCGCGATGACCCCGACCGCGGCTAGGTCTCGATGCCACAAGACGCAGTCATCTTCGCCCCAGGCCAAGAGGGTGCCGTCGGTGGATGTGGTGATTACGCCGTCGCCGTTGGTATCGGGACAACTAGTCCCCAGGTTCGAGATGCGGACTATCGATGCGTATGCACGGTTGGCCACAAAAGCATCGCCGCGCGTATTGACGGTCGTTCGGGACGGGTCGCAGTTCTTGCTCATGTCCGGGCAGGTGTAGAACCGGCCGGTCTCTTCGAAGGTCGTGTGGTCGAAGCGCGACACCGTCCCTTGCTTCGTATTGGAGACCCATACCGACCCGGTGGGGGGGCTGATACCGGGGTCGGCGATCACCAAGGCGCCGCCAACGGTCGCTACGCCACTCGCGCCGGGCGCGTCCGGATCGTAGGGGTCGCAAGTCGCGCCTGGGCCGATGCACCCCTCGGACTCGGGAGGATCGATCGTCGGCGTGAGGGTGACCCCGCCGACGAGAGGATCGTAGACGACCCCGTCGGAATTGCCCGCGGTGAGGTCGCCGTTCGTCGGGTAGTCGACGGTCACCGCGCAGTCCGGATGACAGACGTCGCACTGAGCCGGCCCGCCGACCAGAGCGTGGCTCTCGATGACGGTCCGCGTCTCGGTGATCTCGCACCCCGACCAAGTCCCCCCGAGACAGTGCCTCTGGCCTGTCCCACAGGTAACGGCGGGACCGTCGGCGTCGACCCGTGCGCTGCAGCTCACAGGCGCGCTGCCCGGGTCGCAGGCACAGCCGAGATCGGGCCGTACACAGACGGAGTCGGCCGGGTCTTCTTCAGCGAACTCGTGCTCCGCGAGCGCTCCATCACAAGCTCCCTTCGAGGCAAGCGGGCACCTCTGCGTACGCTGCCATGGCGCAAATGGCGGGGGCGGAGCAGTCTGCATTGCTGCTGCAGCTCCCCCCCGTATACGCGCATTGGCCAGCGCCGTCACCGGCCGCGTCGAGGCAGACGAAAGCGGGATCGGTTGGGCAGTCGGCGTCGGTATGACACAAAGAGAATGGAGAACACTCGGGGGCCTCGCCGGCCGAAGACGGGTCGATCCCGCAACCCTCGTCTTCCAATGTGCACTCCGCGTGGCTGTCACAGCCGCCAACGGGGAAACACTCGCGTGCCCCATCGGCATCGACGTCCACGCAGACCGCGTCGGAATCACACTGGGTGTCGCTGGTACACGGTGCAAAAAACCGCTGACAGTAGGCCGGCCCGTCGCTGTTCTCGAGGCAGAGGTAACCCAAGGGGCAGTAGTCGCGCCCGGGGCCCCGACAGGGGATCCGCCGGTCGACACAAACCGCTTCCTCACATTCGAAGCCGCGGGCACAGTCCCGGACGCTGGTGCACGCGCCCGACACCGGTTGGCATCGGCCGGAGGCCAGATTGCACTCATCGGTGGTGCAATCCGCGTTGCTGGCGCAGGGACGGCCCCTGAGGCATTGGCTGCCGCCGCAGATGCCGGGCACACATAGAGTGCCGGTCGGGCATCCTGCCGTCGGGCAGGTGCCGGGAGGGTCTGGACGGTCGCAGGACCCGGGCTCCACGGGCCGCGTGTCAGGCCTCGAGGAGTCGGAGACCCCGCTATCCGCACGGCCGCTATCGGTCGGCACGTTGGCATCCATGCCGCCGTCGACGCGCGCATCCGGTGCCGCGCCGTCTCCCGGGGCACCGTCGACGCCCCCGCCGCTGTCGGTGGACACCGACGAGTCGAACGTACCCGCCGGAGGAGGGGAGTCGTCGTCGCACGCCGTGACTGCGAAGACCGCGAGGGCGCAGCCCAGCGCCAGGAGGCTCCTCACCATGACGCGACTCGAGCCAGATTCCAGACATCCATCCTGCATTGCCTTCACCATCACCTCGAGCACCGGAGCCAAGCGTCAGGGCATACGAGCCGGGAGAGCATGATCTTGGTGCCCTCCCCATCGCGCACATCGGACCAGGCCACCAGCAGGGTGCCGTCCGACGCCACCGCCGCGGCTGTTCGGCCGTGGGTGCTGCCCGTGGCCCCGAGGACCACGGTCGAGTCTACGACGCCCGTGCTGCCGTGGATGAAGGAGACCCGCGCGGTGGTCTCTCGGTCCTCGGTGGAATGGTAGGTCGACGCAAACCCCCCGGCAAAAGCCGCCAGCGATGCTCCTGTGCCCTGAGCGGGCGCAAAGGAGACGATCTGCTCGAAGGTCAGGGGCGTGGCGTCGAGGTTCAGCAATCGCGACCGGATTTCTGGTCGGAGGCCTCCCACCATGACATCGAAGACGACCACTCCCGCGATCTCGTCGCTCGCCATGCGAACGCCTCCCGAGGCGTTGCCCTCGGTGCTCACCATGATCGCATCGCCGAGCGGTGCGCCGGTTGCCGCGAGGTGCCGAACCCATACATCACCTCCGTCGCGACGCTGGTCCACCCAGGTGACACCGACATCGGGGCCGAGGGGGGCTGCGCTCAGCCGGTCGATCGAGTCAGTCGTCGTGCCGATGACCTGCGGTGCGCCCTCGAGGGCGCCCGTTGTCTGGAGCTGTTGGGCCAGCACCCGGGTTTCGGTCGCGCCAGTCTCGGCATAGAGCAGCAAGAAGCCCGCGCCGGTGGCGACGATGGCGTGCGCACGCTGGGCGAGGTCGTCGTTGGTGACGCGAACGGCAGCGCCCACCGGGGCGAAGGCGGCGTCGAGGGGCTGGGCCATCACTTCGGGCACCGCCAAGGTGGTCAGATCGCTGGTGAACGTGAGCATGCCGGACGCGAGCTCCGGTGTGCGATCGTTGGCGCCGGGGGCGCCCTCCGTACCCAGGAGAACCGGCTCTCCGGGGCTTCCGGTGGTGGGGACGTGCGCGATTCGGAGCTGTTCGCCATCATCCCACTCCGACCAGACGACCACGAAGCCATCGCCGTCGGGGGCGATGGCGATGGGGCGGGTCCGGCCGAGGGAATCGGTCGATAGCTCGAACTGTTCGGCGATGCATCCTGAGCCCGCATCGACCGAAGGTGCATCCACCGGAGGTGCGTCCGCCGTGGCGTCTGCTGGAGGCGCGTCCATCGCCGCGTCCGCAACGGAGGTGTCCGCGCGCCCACTGTCGGTGCCGGGCGGTGGTGGAGCGTCGTCGCCGCAGGCCGTTGCAGCCATCAGCGACAGAGCCGCGAGTGATGCCCAGAAGGGAGGGCGGGAAGATGTGTGCGCGGTTGGTTGGGATTGAAGCATTGCGTTTAGAGCTCTAGGTCGCCCGGGTCGACGGCAAGCCAAACTCGCAACGTTTCCTGCAAGCTCTGGACCGGGACTCGGCGCTTGAAATGTCGCCTTATTATGGCGTGGCAATGCCCCAGGATGTTGAAAAAAGTGCATAGCGGTGAACAATATGTCCGGCTGTCCGGCCGCTGCTTGGCATCCGGGTTCTCGATACTTGGCGATCGCCCACGGGACGAGACGTCGAAGCTCGCGCTCGGAGTGAAGACGATCGCGGCCTGGTAGTCGCGGGTGTACGCGAACGCCGGTCCGCCCACATGCAACGGCGTCGCAGACGTGGGGGCGTTGCGCACATCGTCCACCATGGAAGGCACGTTTTGGCCGGTCCGCTATCGCCGCCGAACGCCTTCCCGTGCGTGGGCCGAACTCCGCGTTAGGACAGCTTAGGATGCCATCCTGGCCGCGGGGCGCGGTGGTCCCTCACAATCAACGAATGCCTCCCCAGCATCCCATTCGTCGCTCTGCCCCGATGGCGCTCTTCTCCGCGGTGGCGCTCTTGATCACCGTGATCGGGTGCTCCGACACCAGCACGAATCCTGACGTCGGCGCTTCCGATGCGTCGGACGGGGGCACCTCGGGCCCCGATTCGTCGTCCCCAGACGGCGCGGTGATTCCCCCCGCCGACGGAGGGGCGGTTGATGGGGGGCCGTCCGGCGGCGACTGGCCGGTGCCCGTGCCGGGCTCCGCTGGAACCGGCCCCGCCTGTCCGGACCCGGCCCAAGGGCCCATGGGCGCCGACTGGCCAGAGGTGTTCGTCGGAGTCGAAGGTTGCGATGATGATGCCGCGGGAGACCGCGATGCGCCGTTCTGCACTTTCGAACGGGCCTTCGAGGTGGCCGACGCCGCGCCCTACATCGTCACGGTCCTCGATGGCACGTACCGGCAGCGGGATCACGAGGTCAGTCGTCGAGGCACGGCGGAGGAGTATTTCGTCATTCGGGCCGACGAAGGAGCGACGCCGGTGATTCTCGGCTCCGAGGCTCTCCTCGGAGCCAATTTCGAGACGGTCGACGGAGGCCTCTTGCGAGTCGACGTCAGCGCTCTGCCCAGTGACCCGACCGGATTCTGGACCGCGGCGGGCACACGGATGATCCACGTGATGGAGGACCGCGATGGCCGCCGCAGCCACGCCAACACGGCCGATGTCGTTGACCCGGGCACATGGACCAAAGCGGACGCGGCGGGCGCCGGGTGCGGTGGAGACAACGCGGGGTGCTTCATCTACCTACGCCCCACGGCGGGCCTCGACGTCGCCGCGACGGAGTTCGAAGCGTCCCAGGGCAGCTTCATCACCAGCATCGGAGGCCACTATCAGGTGGTCGACGGCATCTCCACCCGCTTCACCCAGGACACGGCCATCTTCTTCGAGAGCGCGCGGCACATCCTCATCCAGAACGGGGACTTCGCCCACAACGCCAACAGCGACGACAACTCCTACAACCTTCGGCTCTGGGGCGCCGACGGTGCCCTCGTGCGGAGAAACCGCGTATCGGATTCGCGCTACTGGGGCGGCCGGGTCAACTCCCACGGGATCACCTTCATGGTGGCCGGCGACGAAGACGATATCTGGGTATGCGAAAACGAGGTCTTCGACATGATCGGCATGGGCGTGAGCACCAAGGGCGGGTCGTCGAACGTGCACGTCGTCGGCAACTACCTGCACGACATCGGCACGGGCGTGCACACCTCCAATTCGCGGTGTGACTGGGAAGGATGCGACGTGCATCTCTATCCCGGTGGGAGTTATACGGTCCGCGAGAACCTCTTCGAGCGCTGCGGCACGGGCGTCTCAATCTCCGCAACCGACGCGCGCCCCGAGAGCGTCGGGCCGAGCCGGGTCTTCAACAATCTATTCGTCGACGGCGGCGAAGGCGTCGAAACCGCGCGCGCTTCGGTCCAGCCGACCCTGCGCAACAACGTCTTCATGGGCTCGGGCACCGGGCTCTACTTCAGCGCCGGCACACCGACGACGTGGCCCGACTATTACATCGCCGAGGGCTTCGACTCGGACTTCAATCTCTTTGATGTCGAGACCTCGGTTTACGTTTATGCGGACTGGTCCGGGACCGAACGAGCAATGAGCCTCACGGACTACCAGTCGGACTACGGCGGCGAAGGCAACTCGACCGAGG
>JAFDCW010000482.1 GCA_019312705.1 Deltaproteobacteria bacterium | reverse complement strand
CATCGGCGGTGCCGCCGTGGACCAGAAGGCCGGTGCCGAGGTTGGAGAAGACGCCGCCGCCGTCCCAGTTCAGGTTGCTGCTAACCGACAGGACACCGACGTGGGCGAAGCCGCTAACCTCGACCGAACTGGCCTCGACGGTCATCACGGAAACCGCGACCACGCCGTAGTTGGCGGAGTTGTCGATGGTCGGTTCGAGAGGCATGTCGCCGGCGTTCACCTCGGTGACCGGACCCATCACGTTGACGTTGGTCAGCGTGAGAGAGGAAAGCGACTCGGCACCGATGCCCGCTCCGTAGGAAGGCACATCGACGTCGGTGTCGATGATTTCCAGGTCGCCGGGACCGATGGAGAAGACGGCAAATGCACCCTGGGCTTCGACGGTTACGTCGCGGATGACGGAGTGCATCGTGCCCCCGGGGACGACCCGAAGAGCGGGGCTTCCGGCAGGTCCCACGATGCGCGTGAGCCCGGCTCCAGCGCCGCAGAGCTCGACGCCCGCGGGCACATCGAAGGAGCCTTGGAAGACCCCGGCCGTGAGGCAAACGCGGTCCCCGGGGCTCGCCGAAGCGAGCGCTGCGGAGAGGCTCTCGGAGTCTCCGACGGCTCCGTCACCACCGTCGCAACCGAATGCGAGTCCGAGGGACAGAACGAGGAAAACGCTCAATATGTACCGCATGAAATCAGCATACACGACGAGCGATTACCCAAAACGCGATTGACCAAAGTTGGTGCGCGTATGTGCGCACATCGAATACATCATCGCGACGCGCCTACAGCGGCGGGGGTGTAGCGAGGCCGCGGCGCTTCGAGGACGTGCGAAGAGCACATCTACGAGGTGCTCCCCGAAGTGATTCGCATTTTCGTCACTCCGCGTCTACCGATCACCACAGCTGGGTCAGGTGACGCACTGCGGCACCGCGCGCGGCAAGATGGCTCGAGCCCGTGACGCTCTTTGGCACGAAAATTAATAAATTCGCGAATCACGCACTCGGCATCGGCTGCGTCGATCGTGGTGCCGACCTTCGTCGGTCGACGCTCAGTCCGCGGTCAGCCTTGGAGCTTCTTCTTCAGTAGGTCGCCGAACGTCCCCATGCTCTTCGGCGGCCCGTGCTTTTCGCGGTAGCCGTCGAACTCCGCGCGCTCGATGTCCGCGACCGCCGCCTGGATGCTGAGACGCAATCGTCCTGCACCGCTCTCGATGACCTTGGCGCGCACCGCTTTGCCACCGGGGAATGCCTTGCGCACGTCGACACCGCGTTCGACGCCGAGCTCCGCGTTGGGAACGAGCCCGCGCCCGACGCGACCGGGGAGCCCGTCGACCTGAACGAAGACTCCGAAGTGCTCAACGGACTCGACCTTGGCGTCGATGACCGCGCCGACGACCGGGCCGGTCGAGAGCCCCGCCGCGCCGAGCTCTGCGCCGGGCGCAGCCGGGACCAGCGAGATGCGACGACGCTGCTTGTCGAACGACTTGACGACCACCATCACCTGCTCGCCCGCGGGATAGGCCTCGCCGACTTCCTCGGTCCCTCCGAGCTCGGAGATGTGCAGGAGGCCTTCGACGCCTTCGGCAAGACGTACGAAAACGCCGAACTCGGCATGGCGGGTCACACGCCCCGCGACGACCCGCCCGAGGGGAGCGATCACCGCGATCCCGTCCCAGGGGTCCGCCGAGAGTGCTTTGAGCGAGAGGGTGATGCGCGTCTTGTCATCCCGCTCTTCGATGGAGAGGACTTTGACCTCGACCACATCGCCGACGGAGACGACGTCACCCGGTGCGACCCGATCGTGGCTCAGCTCGGCACGGGGCAGGAGCCCGTCGAGGCCGCCGAGATCGACGAATGCGCCGAAGTCTCGAATCTGCGTCACGCGGCCGCTGAGCACGGCTCCGACGGCGAGGTGTGAGACGAGGGCTTTGCTCGCCTCGAGTTTTTCGGCCGCGAGCAGGCGACGGCGAGAGAGCACGGCGTCCCGATCTTTGATCTCGGTGACGATGAACTGAAGGGTGCGTCCGACGTAGACAGTCAGGTCTTCGACGAAGCGGTCCTCAACCTGCGATGCGGGGCAGAACGCCCGGGCCCCGGCGACCTCGACCTCGAGCCCTCCCTTGTTGAACCCGGTGACCTTGCCTTCGACTGGGATCCCTGCCTCGAGAGCGGTCGTCAGCTGACCTGCGCCGGCGCTCTTGCCGAAGCCGAGACCGAGACGAATCTCCTCCGTCGAATCGATGTCGATGACGAAGCCGCGGATCACCTGGCCGACCTCGACCTCGGCCGAGGCGGGCAGGTCCAAGGTAGAGAAGTAGGCCTGGCGCTTCTCGTCGAGTTGCACGAAGACGGCATCTGCGCCGACGTGCACGATGGTGCCCTGCACCTCGTCGCCGACGGCGAGGGGGCTCGCCTTTGCTGCGGGGACCGCCTCCTGTTCGAAGAGGTCGGCGAAACTCTGTTTCTCAGCCATGCCGCGCCTGTTAGCAGGAAGGCGGCGCGGGGGGTAGCGCTCTCGCAAATCAGCCGCGGCGACGCCGCCGACGGGCGCGAAGGAGCCCCATGAACCCCGAGATCGCCAAGATGCCCAAAAACGCCACGTTGGGTCGGGCCCCCGAGGCCCGGGGCCCGGGAAGACCTGGGACTGCGCAGGCCCCGCACCCTCCCCGGGGCCGCCGGACCGGCGGCGGGGTGACGGGGCCCGTCGGAAGCTCCTGGGCCGCTCCGGGGTCTCCGAGCATGGGCACCTCCCGCGAGAGGTAGGCGGCGAGCTCGAAGTCGCCGCGAAGCGCAAACGCACTCCCGGCAGCCGACTGAATCGGACCCAGGCTCGCGTAGTAGTCGGTGCCCTGCGGGCCGCCCCAGACCCCGCGTCGGGGATCATCGCAGGCGACGTCGCCCTCGTGGGGGTGGCGCATCACGAAGCGTCCTTGAAAGTAGTTCTGGCTTGCGACGGCGACGCCCTTGTCGAGCTCCCCGGCGGGGCCGGGTATGCCCACGCCACCTCGGATCGGCGGGGCCGGTCTGAGGTCGAGGTCCCGCGGGAGATAGCCCCCGGTCGTGCGCAGGTGCAGACGCGTGACGACGAAGTCTCCGACAAAGGACAACGGGACTTCCCCGCGGGCGACGTCTTCGCCGTAACTGGGTATGACATCGCCGCCGAGGGTCGCCACTTCGTCAGCGGAGAGGGGCGGTACAGGGCACGGGTCACAACTCGCCGCGTCCCAGGCGTACTCGGTGAGAGCAGCGTCTGGATGCAAGTCAACCATGCGGTCGAAGAGCGCTGCGTAAAACGGGCCGAACGCATCGCCCGTATTGGCCGCGACGTCGAGGTTGGTGGGAACCGCAAAGTTCGGGTAGTTCGCGGCCTCGTAGCGCACGCCTCGGGCAAGGATGACGACGATGAGGTCCGCTGCACCCCGGGAGTTGAGGGCGCCTGGGCGGAGGGGCAGGGACAAAGCGTCAGTTCGGTAATGAATGCGCAGGGGCGATAGCGCCCCCCGGCCCGCTGGCAGGCGGCGGACGTCGACCTTCGCGACGACGAACTTCATGCCGGCGTGCACGTAGGGTCGGAGGAGGGCCTCGGCGCCGTCCGGAACCTGGTAGCCGTGGCGCCGAAGCCAGCGCTCGAGGCCCACTGATTGCTCTGCATCGAGGACTTCGAAGTCGTATTCGCCGACGGAGAATCGGGCGGCGACGGCGACCCCGGTTGGCTCCCGCGATTCGCGGGGTTCGTAGGCCGTCGGCTCAGACTCGGCGGTGACGGGGGATGGCTGGGAGGCCTCGTCATCGTCTGGGCCGAGGGCCAGGCCGTCATCCCGAGGGCAGGGGTCCTGCTCCCAGTACTCGACGAGGCGCGGAGCCGTCAGGCGGTCCACACGGTCGAAGAGGTCGCGGGAGAGCACGCGAATGTCCCCCTCTTCGACGGCCGTCGGCACCGGCACGATGAGGGCAAAGTCCTCGGGTGGCCCGTCGTAGTGGTTCTGGAGCGAGAGGACCGTGTGGTCTCCGTCACGCATGAGGACGACCACGGCCGCGTCGTTGTAGAGCCGGTCACCGCTCGCGCTGACGAAGAAGCCCGAGAAGGCGGCCGCCACGGCCGGCATCGCGAGGGCAAGGCACGCCGCCACGATCGCGATGAATGCCCGCACAACGCCTCCTCGCCCTGGTTCGAGCTTTCGCATATCGCCGCTCACTCTAACGGACCCGCGCGGGATCCGGTCTATCAAGGTCCGAGAGTCTGGGCGGTGCCCCAGCGGAACGTGAGGACTTCGCCGGACACCGTTCGCGTCCGGAGGGATTGCTGAGGGGATGGGCGCTCCTCCGCGCAGAGAGAACGGTCGAGCACATTGGGCCGTTCGCTCCGTCTGCCAGGCCGTTTCCGAGGCCGTGTCCGTTCCCGAGGCCGTGGCCGTTCCCGAGGCCGTGGCCGTTCCCGAGGCCGTGTCCGTTCCAGAGGCCGTGGCCGTGTCCGTTCCCGTTCCCGTCTAACGACTGATCACAAGTTGAGGCTCGCCTTTGCGGCAATCCACCCGGCCTCGAAGGCGAGCATCTCGGCGTATCCCTTTGCGAGGGTCTGCCATCC
>JAFDCW010000481.1 GCA_019312705.1 Deltaproteobacteria bacterium | reverse complement strand
TGACGGACACGGGAACGGGAACGGGAACGGTGACGGACACGGGAACGGGAACGGGAACGGGAACGGGAACGGGAACGGGAACGGGAACGGGAACGGGAACGGAGACGGGAACGGGAACGGGAGCGGCGACGGAAACGCACACGCCCCCCTCCCCTACCGAGCACTCACCTCGTGCACATGGTCCACCAACGCACGCACCTGATCCACATCCGCCTCCGGCATGATCCCGTGTCCCAAATTGAAGATGTGCCCGGCACGCCCCCCGGCGGACTCGAGGACCGCGGTCGCTTCCTGCTTCATGATCTCTCGCGGCGCGAGCACCGCGGCCGAGTCCAGGTTGCCCTGAATCGCGACATCACCGAGCCCCGCCCACACCTTGCCGAGATCGTCGCGCCAGTCGATGCCGATGACGTCGCCGCCGGCTTCCTTCATGAGCGGGTAGAGCGCCGGGTTGCCGGTGCCGAAGTGAATGTGCGGCACGCTCGAGTCGAGGCCGTCGAAGAGACGCTTCACGTGCGGCTGGACATAACGGGTGTACTCGGCCGGTGAGAGCGCGCCGACCCAGCTGTCGAAGAGCTGGAGCGCGTCGGCACCAGCTTCGACCTGGGCGTTGAGGTAGCCGATGAGGGCGGTGGTGAGCTTTTCCATGAGCGCGTTCCACGCGCCCTCGTCGCCCAGCATGAGCTTTTTGGCTTCGTGGTAGTTCTTCGAGCCTCCGCCTTCGATGACGTAGCTCGCCAGGGTGAAGGGCGCCCCGGCGAAACCGATGAGGGGCACGTCGGCGGGCAGCGCAGCGCGGGTCTTGGCGATGGATTGCATCACGTAGCCGAGGCTGCCCTGGACGTCGATGCTCTCGGCGACGCGGTCGACCGCCTCCGTCGTGCGAACCGGCTCGTGGATCTTCGGCCCGTGGTCCTTGGCGAACTCGAAGCCGATGCCGAGGGGCTCGAGGATCAGCAGAATGTCCGCGAAGATGATCGCGGCGTCCACCCCGAGCTGCTCGACCGGGAGCAGCGTCACCTGCGCCGCGAGGTCCGGCGTCTTGCAGAGCTCGATGAAACTAATCTTCGACCGGATCTCCCGGTACTCCTTCTGGTACCGCCCCGCCTGGCGCATGATCCAGATCGGCGTGTAGGGGGTCGGCTTCTTGCGGCAGGCATCCAGGAACACGCTCATGAGTCAGTTCTCCGCTCGGGGGGGTTGATCAAAGTCTCTCAGGCGCTCCCCGGCGCCGCGGACCAAATCGGCCATGCGGGGATCGTCGGGGATGAAATTCGGTTCGATGCCAACAACGCGCAGCCGCTCGGCCGTGACGGCTCCTACGGCCCCGACAAAGCAGCGCGCGAGGGCGTCGTGCAGAGACGCGCCGCGCCCCGCCTCCGCCGCCACATCGACCAAGCTGTCGATCTGTGCCGTGCTCGTGAAGAGCGCCACCCGGGCGTGGCCCGAGATGAGCGCCTCGATCGCAGCGAGGAGGGGGCCCGTATCCTCAGGGAGCGCCCACCGATAGAGCGCGACCGAGAGCGGGATCGCCCCGCGATCGATCAGCGCCGCCCGGAGGCGCCCGTGAGCCGAGCCATGCTCGATCACGGCGACCGCGGCTCCCCCCACGGGATGCGCTCGGTGCACGGCGTCGAGGAGCCCGTTCCACGAGTGCGGCGCGTCGGAGACGATGAGTTCGCCGTCGTCTTCGCCGATGAGGCCCCGGACCGCGGCTTCGGTCTTCGGGCCGCGGACCCCGAGGGGCACACCCCGGAGAGACTCGATCAATTCCGCCCTCGAACAGGCGGTGTGGGTCGCCGCGGGCAAGGCCTCCACGCCGCCGCGTGTGAGGAAGAGGACGAGGTCCACCTCGTCGCGGCGCAGGCGGGAGACGAACTCGATGACGTCGGGCCCGGGCTGTAGGGGCTGCTCTTCGATGGCGGGGGCCGCGAGGGGCACGCCGCCCTGGGCACGGATGAGCTCGCCCATCTCATCGCCGCGGCGGCTCTCGAAAAACACGACCGTACGACCACCGAAAGTCACCGCGGCAGCCTTCGGCGGGTTGGGGTTCGGTGTCAAGGCTGGCCTCGATGGGGACTCAAAGACCGATCGCCTCTTCAGCGGGCAAGTCGAGCAAGGCCGCCCGGGCTTCGGCGACGACGAATACCGATCCCGCGACAACAACCTCTCCGTCGGGGCCGACAATCGCCTGGGCACGGTGCAGGGCGCGGACGACGTCGCGGACCACCTCGCCGTAGGACAGAGAGGCGAAGTGCGCCGGCTCCTCCGCTCGATCGATCCGGGGCCGTGTCCAGAAGCGGTGGGGAAAGAGCCCTTCGAGGGGGCGGATCATGGCGTCGTGGTCTTTGTCCCGCATGGCCCCGAAGACGAGGGCCCGTGTCTTGGGCGGGCGGGTGGCGAGGTACGACGCCAGGGCGATGCAGGCGTCTGGATTGTGGGCCACGTCGAAGATGACGGTGGGCATGGCGTCGATGCGCTCGAGGCGCCCGGGCCAGCGCGCCTCGGCGAGGCCGCGGCGGACCGCGTCGTCACCGATGTCGACGCCCGTGCCCCGGAGCGCCACGATCGCCGCGACGGCGGCTGCCGCATTGTCGACCTGGTGGGCCCCTTCGAGGCCGAGGGTGAGGCCCCGGATGACTTCGGAGCCGACGACGACATCGACCAGGGTTCGATTTCCGTCAGACGAAGGCCGAATGTGGAAGTCGCGACCGAAGAGCGACATCGGGGCGCCCCGACCTCGGGCGACCGCCTCGAGGACCTCGAGGGCGGTTGGATCCTGGCCGGCGCAAATGAAGGGCTTGTTCGGCTCGATGATGCCGGCCTTTTCCACGGCCACCGCCCCGAGGCCTTCGCCGAGGAGGTGCTCGTGGTCGCGGGCGATGCGAGTGATCACCGCAACGTCGGCCTGGGCGACGTTCGTCGCGTCGAGGCGCCCGCCGAGGCCCGTCTCGAGGACCACCACGTCGGTACCAGCATCGCGAAACGCCTCGAATGCGAGCAGCGTCGCCACCTCGAAGAAGCTCAGCTCGGGAAACGACGGCTCGTCGAGAGAAGCAAAGATCGAGGTTAGGCGCGGCGCGAGCTCGTCGTCGTCGAGGGGACGGCCGTCGATGCGAATGCGCTCGCCGAATCGATGCAGGTGGGGAGAACTGAAGAACCCCGTCCGGAGCCCCGCCGCGTGGCAAACCGACGCGGCCATGGCGGCCGTGCTGCCCTTCCCGTTGGTGCCGGCGACGTGCACCACGCGGCCCATCTCACGTTCGGGATTGCCGCGCAGCTTCACTGCCGCCTCGACCCGGCCGAGGCCGAGTTTCACGCCGCGGCTTCGAAGACCATAGAGGCGGCGAATCGCGTCGGGGTACTGCACGGCAGGGTCTCGCGGGAACTCAGCCGACGAAGTGATTCAGGATGCGGTCGATGGTCCCGCGCATCTCGGAGCGCGGGGAGATCATGTCGATCATGCCGTGATCCACCAGGAACTCGGCGCGCTGGAACCCTTCGGGGAGGGTCTGGCGGATGGTCTGTTCGATGACCCGAGCCCCAGCAAAGCCGATCAGCGCCTTCGGCTCGGCGATGTTGACGTCCCCGAGGAGGGCAAAGCTCGCGGCGACCCCGCCGGTGGTGGGATTGAGCAGCACGCTGATGAAGGGTGCGCCTGCATCGCGCACGCGCCCGAGGGCCGCGACGCTCTTGCCCATCTGCATGAGGGAAAGGATGCCCTCCTGCATGCGCGCTCCGCCAGAGGCCGAGAGCAAGATGACCGGCTGCTTTTTCTCGGCGCCGCGCTCGAACATCCGGGTGAGCTTTTCGCCGACGACGGACCCCATCGAGCCGCCCATGAAACGAAACATGAAGACGCCGAACTGAACCGGCCGCCCTTCGATGCTGCCCTCGCCGACGAGGATGGCGTCCTCGAGGCCGGTCTTCTTCTGAGAGGCGGAGACGCGGTCGGGGTACTTTTTGGAGTCGACGAAACCCAAGGGGTCGATGCTGACCATGCCCTCGTCGAGAACGGTGAACGAGTTCTCGTCGAGGAGGGTCTCGACCCAGCGCTCGCCCCGCAGCTTGTAGTGAAACCCGCAGAGCGGGCACACCTCGTTGTTTGTGGCGAACTCCGTCTCGAGGGACGTCTCGCCGCAATCGTCGCAGCGCCGGAAGACGCCTTCGCCGAGGGTCTTCTTGTCGGCGCCGTCGACGGTCGCCTTGCCCTTTTCAAACCAGCCCATGAGAGGCCGGAGCGATACCACGATTGATCCCGGGAGGGTAGGAGCAGCCCTCAGGGCCGGCAGAGGGCGATGCTGAAGCCGGGGACCGGGGTGCAGGTCCAGCCGGTCGGGCAGAGAGCGTCTGCGCAGAAGCGGGTGCATACGCTGGCCGTCGCGTCACAAAGGGCGGAGGCACACTCGGCCGCGGTGCTGCAAGAAGAGCCGAGGGCCCCGTTGCCTGCCCGGGCACAGACGAGGAAGATGTCCGAGCCTTCGATCTCGGGGCGGCAACCGAGCCCCGGCCCGCAGCCCCCCGCGATGGTGCAGGCCTGGGTGCACATGGGCGCGGCCGGCGCCGAGGTATTGCA
>JAFDCW010000480.1 GCA_019312705.1 Deltaproteobacteria bacterium | reverse complement strand
ACGATCAAGTCGGGGACCCGGAGGAGCTCGACAGCGTACTCGAGGGTCGCGGCCTCGCCGGTGGGGCCAGCCTCGGGCCGGGGGATCAGGTTCCCGGCTTTGCGCAGGACAAACATCTCCCCTGGCTGGGTTTGCGTGATCAGGCTCGGGTCCACCCGGGAATCCGAGCAGGTTAGGAAGAACGTCGTCGGGCTCTGGCTGTGGGCGAGGCGCTCGAAGAGCTCCTTTTCCTTCGCGTGCACCGTGCCCATGAACTGGCCGACACCCTCGATGAGATCATGCATGGGGGCATGGTAGCGGCAATGGTGATGTCGCAGCGTGGCCATCGTGCCATGCTCGGCGGGTGTGCACGGGACCAGCCGCCGTACTCTTCGCTTTTTGGGCATCTTGCGCGTTGGTCGCTTGCGCCGGTGCGGCCCCTGGGGAGCACGTCGAGAGCGAGGCGCCGACGGTTCACGGCGAGGGACAGGCGGTTCCATTTTCGTGGAATGAGGCACGGGTCACCGCCGGGGGGCTGCTCGCCGTGCGGCGCATCGGTGAACTGCGCACCATTGCGGTCGAAGACGACGGGACCGCCCGGATCGAGGTCGTCTTCTCCACTCAGCGCTCATTCCTCAACGGCCACGAGCTGGACGCGCCGACCGACGCTGCGACATTGCGTTTCATCTCGGCCCGCGAAGGCGGCGTCGCCGGAGCGATGTCGATGCTCGGCCGTCCGGTCTCCGGGGAGGCCCTGGTGGCGATGCTCCTGCCCTTCGCTTGGCCTCCCGTCGCCTCATGGCCGGCGGTCACCGATGCCGAGCAGACGGTGGGCGTGTCGGTGGGCGGCGCCGATGGCGCGGTGAACTACCGCCGGCTTCCTTCTGCCCCCCCCGGGGTCCGCTGGGTCACCCTGCACACGGCGATGAGCTTCCCCGTACACGACCGCCGGGAGGAGCGCGTCGAGATCGGGGGAGTGGTCGCTTTCGGCGGCGACCTCGAAGTGTCCGCGCGCCTCGCCTTTGCGCTGCCCAACCGAGAGGGCGACGGCGGGACGGAGGTCGAGATGCACATGGGCGACGGGGTCCCGCTCCCGGAGCCGGTTCCCGGGGGATTGCTGACCTGCGTCCAGGCGGTGCGCGCCCAACGAACCCGCTTCGACTCGGTCCCCCTCCCGCCGTTCGTGCTCAATCGGCCTGTCTCCGAGGAGCTGATGGCCGAGGGCTCCACGGTGGGCGTTGGCCCTGGGTTGCTGCTCGACCTTCGCGAAGAGAGTGGGGCGGGGCGGCTCCGCGGTCTCTTCGAAGGCCTCGATGAGCCCCTGCCATCCCGGGACACGGCAGCTCTCGGGGTGCGCCTCGAGGCGCGGGTCCGCGCGGTCGCCGAAGCGATGGCGCTGACCGCGGGTCTCACCGGCCTGCCAGCTCCGGCCGAACCGGAGGCCAGTGTTCCGCTTTACCTGCTTGCTGATGCGTCGGCTCCGGCGTCTCGGATCATCGCTATCGCCGCGTTTGCCCGGCAGGCCGGCCACGAGGCGCGCCTGGTGGTGCGCCGGCCGACCTCCGAAATCGGCGACGGCACGAGCCTGCGCGGGTCGGTCTGGCCCCTCGCCGAGCGCCTCGCCGAGAGGGCGACGGATTGCCCCTTCATTCGCGATGCGGTGGCCGAGCTCCGGACCCGGGATGTCGTCGCGTCCCCGGGGTGGGTTCGCGCCGTCGTCGCCGGAGGCCTGGGCACGTGCGGCTGCGATGCGGTCATGGCCGAACAGCTCGCGGACGTCGCCAACCAGTGGGCCGACGTGAATCGCCAGTCCTGGGGCTGGCTCGATCTCCAGGGCCTGACGGCTCCTGCGGGGGCGCCGGTAGCGACGTTGATCCCGACGTCGCTACCCTGAACCGGCGACTGCGGCCGTGGGGGGCTTCCGTTCTAACGCGTTCGGCGCTAGACCGGGTGCAGCATGATCAAAGGCCTACACCACGCCGCATACCGGTGCCGCGACTCCGAAGAGACACGGAAGTTCTACGAGGGGTTTCTCGGTCTGCCCCTCGCCGGCACCCTGGAACTCGATACGTCGAAGACCCGCCGTCCGGTCCGGGCCCTGCATACCTTCTACGAGATGGGGGACGGTTCGTACTTGGCGTTCTTTCAGGTCACAGACAGTCCCTTCGAGTTCAAGGAGCAGCACGACTTCGACCTGCACATCGCCGTCGAGGTCGACCACGAGCACCTCGAGCCCATGCTCGCCAAGGGGCGCTCCGCCGGCATCGATTCGCGGGGCATCTCGCACCATGGCTCCATCGATTCCATCTACTTCCGCGACCCGAACGGATACGTCGTCGAGCTCACAGCGAAGCTCGAAGGTCACGCAGAACAAATGGACCCGGACAAGAACCGCGCGCGGCCCCGCCTCGACGCGTGGATGGCCGAAAACGGGTAGCTCAGTCCGCGTCGAGCCGATCCGCGCGCCGAAGGTCTGGGAACATCGTCGCCCAGAGGCCCGTCACCACCAGCGTGCCGACGCCGCCGAGCACTACGGCGCGCACCGTGCCGAGCCACGCCGCCGTCACCCCGGACTCGAACTCGCCGAGCTCGTTGCTCGCCCCGATGAAGACGTAACTCACCGAACTCACGCGGCCCCGCATTTCGTCGGGGGTCCGCAGCTGAATCAGGGACTGCCGAATGACGACGCTGACCATGTCGGCGCCGCCGAGGATGGCGAGGCTGAAGAGGCTGAGGGCGAAGCTCTCGCTGAGGCCGAAGGCGATGGTGGCGCCCCCGAAGAGACCGACGGCGCTGAACATCAAGCGGCCGGCGTGGCGCTTCATCGGAAAGAAAGCGAAGAAGACGGCGGTCGCTGCGGCTCCAACGGCCGGGGCGCTGCGCAGCATGCCGAGGCCCGTTTCGCCAACATCGAGGATGTCCCGAGCGAAGATGGGCATCAGCGCCACGGCGCCGCCGAGGAGGACCGCGAAGAGGTCGAGGGAGATGGCGCCGAGGAGGATCTTCTCACGAAATACGTAGCGCAGGCCGTGAGCGACGCGGGCGACGGGGCCCTCGGTCGTCGGTGCGCGCTTGGCCATGGCGGTGCGTAGGGAGAAGACGCAGACGCCGGAGATGGCGAGGCACCCGGCGGCCGTGAGGTACGCGGCGTGGGCGCCGAAGGCCGCGTAGATCAGCCCGCCGACGGCCGGGCCACCGATGGTGGCCACCTGGAAAGTCGTCGAACTCATGGCGATGGCCCGGGGCAGGCGATCCACGGTCACCAAGGCCGGGAGCAGCGCCGACGCGGCCGGAAAGGAGAAGGCCCGGGTCGCGCCGAGGAGGGCGAGCACGAGGAAGGTCGGCAGTAGCGACCCGCCGGCCATCAGCGCCGAAGAGGCGAGGGCGAGGGCGCCGAGGGTGTACACGATGCGGCACGTGCCGAGGATGAGCTTGCGATTCAAGCGGTCTGCGACGGCGCCGGCTGGGAGCGAGAGCATCAGCAGCGGCAAGAACTGGGCGAGGCCGACCCAGCCGAGGTCGAGGGCGTTGCCCGTGGTCTCGTAGACCTCCCAGCCGATGGCGAGGGATTGAATCTGAATGCCCGTCGTGCCGAAGACCCGGGAAGCGAGGTAGACGGGCAGGTCGGTTTTCGCCGGAGCAGCTGCCCGAGAGTCAGATGCCACAGATCACGTCCTCACCCTCGCGGGCGATGGCGTGGCTCATGGTGACGGTGTTCCACTTCACTACGACCAGACCTTGCCGAGTCACCACGATGACGCCACCGGAGCCGTCGAAGCGCTCGGCAAAGTCTTCCATCGCGGCGGCTGTGGCTCGCTCGATGTCTTCGGGGGACGATGCGCTGAAGGCGATGCGGCTAGCGAGGGACGCGCGCATGATGCCCTCGCCGACGCCGGTCGCGCTGACGGCGCAGCTGAGGTCATCTGCGTAGGTCCCCGCCCCGATCAGCGGAGTATCGCCGACCCGCCCCGGTGCTTTGCCGACCGTGCCTCCGGTGCTCGTCGCGGCGGCGACCTGGCCGGCGGCATCGGCGACCACGGCGCCGACGGTGCCCCCGGCCCAGCCCTCTCCGACGCGGCCCGCCAGCTGAGCCTCGAGGCGTTCCCGGGCGCGGTCCGTCGTGAGGGCGTCAGGGGCGAGGCGCTCGAATCCTGAGCGCTCGGCGAAAACGGTCGCCCCCTCTCCGGCGTAGAGAACGTGGCGCCCATCGTTCATGACCGCTTCGGCGACGCGGATCGCGCTGGGGAAGGGCACCAAGGCGGCGACTGCACCCGCGAGGCGGGTCGCGCCGCACATGACCGAGGCGTCGAGTTCGACTTCGCCGCGCTCGTTCAGGGAGCTCCCGCAGCCGGCGTTGAATATGGGGTTCGCCTCCATCTGCTCGACAGCGACGATGGCGGCCTCGAGGCTCGTTGCCCCGGCGGCGAGAGCCTCGCGGCCCGTCGCCGCGGCGTCTCGCACACCGGATAGGTGCGCATCTCGCCGCTCCGGAGGCACGAAGCCCGCGCCGCCGTGAACCACGACGACCCCCCGAGGGGCGCCTGCGCCCGGCCTGGAGACCCCCTCCATCACGCGAGGGACGCCTCGCTGTCGACGCTGTTGTT
>JAFDCW010001097.1 GCA_019312705.1 Deltaproteobacteria bacterium | reverse complement strand
AAAAACCCCTTCAGCGATCAGAAGATCGTGCAGATTTTGGCCAAGACGGACATCAAGATCGCCCGTCGGACGGTGGCCAAGTACCGTGAAATGCTCGGGATTTTGTCGTCGTCGAAGCGGAAGAAGTACTTCTGATAGACCAGTTGCTGGGATTTTTTCGGGGAAGCTTGACGTTACCCGACAGGAGGCTGGTGGATGAGAATTGAGTTTACGTTCCGCAACATCGATTCGTCTGAGGGCATGAAGAACTATGCGAGTGAAAAAATCTCGAAGTTGCAGAAATATCTGCGAGCCCCCCTGGATGCCGAGGTGACCGTATCGCTAGATCGGCACCTACACTGCATCGACGTCAGCGTCGCGGCTGACGGTCATCGATACGCGGGACACGAGGAGTCGCAGGACATGTACGCCTCCATCGATCTCGTCATGGACAAGATTGACCGCCAGGTTCGTGAGACCAAGGCGACGATTGCGAAGGCCCGACGCCACCGGGACAGCCTGGGGGATGTGGCCGCCAAGCAAGCGCAGTCTGCCGACCACGCTCGGGCCGCCGCAGACGAGTAGCCTCTGAAAGAGAACGGTGTGCGTCGGGCGATCTGCCCGCGCACTGCCTCAGGTGTTTCGAAGAGACCTGGCCGGTGGCCGGGTCTCTTCGTTCCGTCTGGGCAACCACGACGACAAGGACGCGGCCCTCGGCGCCCTTGCGGGTCTCTTTACGTCCCTCCAGCCTGAGGAGGTCCTGGCTGCCTTCCGCGAGCGTGAGGCTCTAGCGACGACCGGCGTCGGCAGCGGCGTGGCGATTCCTCATGGGCGCCTGCCGACGGTCGATCGCATGGTTGGAGCGCTCGCCGTCAGCGAAGAGGGCATCGAGTTCGATGCCATCGATGGTCAACCCGTGCACGTGGTGGTCGCCATCGTCGCGCCGGAGAGGGGCGATCTGGTGAAGGTCCTGGCGCGGATCGCACGACTGCTGCGCGACGACAACCTCCGTTCACGCCTCGCCCGGGCCGTCGACGCCGAACAGGCCTTTCGCGTGCTCGCTCGAGCCGACGGTGGCTGAAGCGGTCTTCAGCCTCGCGTTGCGAGTTCGACGCGGCGGACCAGTTCGGCCGGGGCGAAGGGTTTGCGGAGGAAGGTGTAGCGGGTACCCCGGGCCGCCTCCGCGAAGCGCTCGTCGGGGGAACGGCTCGAAAGGTAGAGCACCGGGGCGTCTAGGCCGCGTTCTTCGAGGCGGGCCGCGAGCTCGGTCCCGGGGATGTCCGGGAGTTCCACTTCGCATATGAGGGCTGAAACGCATGTGAGGGTGTGATCGCCGTGGCCGAGGGCTTCGAATCCGCTCGTCGCTGTGAGCACCAGATAGCCCGCATCGAGGAGGACCCGGGCGGCGACCCGGAGGATGTCCGGGCGGTCATCGACGAGGAGCACCGTCTTTGCGGCGTCTGGGCGCGGCTCCCCAGGCGCGGTGGCCCCGACCGAAGCTGGTCGGGGCGTGTTCGGCGGCGCGTCGTACTGCATCGCGCACCCCAGGACTTGCTGGGCGCGGCCCTCGTCGTCCCGGGACGCGAGGATGGTACGAGCGAGGAATGGGCGATAAAGGCCGTCGCGATGCAGCAGGCGAAAGCGCGACTCGATGACCACCGAATCATCCACGGCGTCCCACCTCGCGAGCTCGGCGAACATCTTCACGGCGTCGTCGGGGTGCAGGCGCGCTGTGAACCCGTCGCGCTCCTGCCGCTCCTCCGCGGCGGCGGCGTCGAGGCCCAGGAGCTCGGTTACCCGGTGGTTGTCGTAGAGGAGTTCGCCGCGCTGAATGTCGAGGAGGTACACCGCACAAGGCATCGCGGTGCCGAGGTCCGCGACTCGTTTGGGACTGAGGGCGATCGACGCGAGCACCCGCACCAGCAGCCGACGAGCCATATCCTCCGAGATTGCTCCTGGGACGGTGGTCTCGATCACGGCTCTAGGATAGGGCGAGAGCCCCGCGGTGGAAGCCCCCAAGCTTGGAGTAGCTCGGGCAGAGATAGCCGGGGGATCGCCCCATGGGGGATGCGGGTAGAACCGACGACGACCCG
>JAFDCW010001096.1 GCA_019312705.1 Deltaproteobacteria bacterium | reverse complement strand
GTGGCGAAGAGCCCCGACGCGAGGGTGATGGCAAACCAGGACCCCGGCGCGCCTTGGAGAGCCACGGCCGTCGCCACTAGGCCCACGCTGCCCACGACCGCCGCGGCGTGAAACGACGCGAGGCGCTCATAGGGCGCGGCCGGTATCGGAGCGAGTTCGGCGGGGGGGAAGGCGGTGATCCACGGCCTCATGAAATGGCGGATGCCGAGGCACTGGGGCACCGCGCCGGCAGCGGCGACGCCCAGGGCAAAGAGCGTTACCGCGAACGTCGTCACCCCGTGTCCGAGGGCCCAGGGAGAGACGGCGACGGCCATCACCCAGGCGAACCCGATGATGAGCTGCATCCGGCGACCGGCCTGAACCGCGTCGCTCAACGCCGTCGGCGATGGCGGTAGAGCGTCGTCACCGCTCTTGCGGTGAACCGCGACGCGAAAGAGGGGCGCGGTGCGATGCACGGTCTGGGCCGTCACCGCGAGCATCGCGACGAAGGGAATCGAGAACAAGGCCGTGATGGCCCAGGTCGGGCCCCCGACCGCGAGGGCGGCTCCGCCGGGATCTCCAAACGCAACGAAGCCGAGAAGCAGCCCCCCCTGGACCACCCAAATGACCCCGCCGAGGCCGGCCATCGCAAAGGCGACTCTCGTGGGAGTCGGAAGTTCAGCGCTCATCGCGAGCCTCCGGTGACTCTTGCGACTCTTGCGACTCTTGCGACTCTTGCGACTCTTGCGACTCTTGCGAGGACGCTCCGACGAAAGGCAGGTGTACGTGAAAGGACGAGCCCTCGCCGGTCACGGAGTCCAGCCAGATGCGGCCGCCGTGTAGATCCGTCAGTCGCTTCACAATCGCGAGGCCGAGACCGCTGCCCTGAGTTCTCCGGAGCACACTGCTCGAGACCTGGGTGAATTCGAGGAAGATAGAGTCTCGTTCCCCCGGGGGGATCCCCGGCCCGGTGTCGTGGACGCTGAACCGAATTCCGCCGTCCTCGGAGACCGCTTCGAGGCGTACGCTGCCTTCGGACGTGAACTTCAGGGCGTTGGTGCCGAGATTGACGAGGATCTGGCGTAGACGTTTCTCGTCGACGTGGAGCTTCGGCAGGTCATCGGCGACATCGACGAGGAGCTCGATCGGCTTCTTGCGCAGCTGCCCCGCCAGGAGTCAGTGAACGTCGACGACGATGGCCCCGGGATCGACCTCCGCGCGGGAGAGCGAGACGTGGCCGGACTGGAGGGCCGCCATATCGAGGACGTCATCGACGAGGTCCGCGAGGTGCTGGCCGGAGGAGTTGATGGTCTCGGCATCTTCACGCTGGGACGGCGTGAGGGGCCCGTCGATTTCGTCGAGGAGGACCGAAGCAAAGCCGAGGATCGAGTTGAGGGGGGTCTTCTTCTTCGGCCTCGAGGCGCCGGTCCCGGTGTATCGCCAGGAAACGCTCACGACTCTCGAGGACGCGTTCGATCTGCACACTCAGGGCAGCGACGCGAGCCTGGTCGGTGGCCACCAGCGCGGGTAGCGACCCCGCTTCGCTCGCCGCGAGGGCCCCCCGCACCGAAGCGAGCTCCCGGGGAAAACCGGCGAGGAGGGCCCGGAGGCCCCAGAAGCCGAGACCCAGCAGGAAGACCAGTGCGGCGATCGAGTACGCGGACAATCCGCGCCCCTCGGGCACGAACACGAGGAGCGTGACGAGGGCGGTGAGGGCGCCGAGGGCGGTGGCCGCCCGGGCCAATCGTGCGGCTATGGAGTGACCCGACATCGACTTCGCAAGCGCGAAGGTATCAGGTCAGAGCTTCTAGAGCGGCGACCGTTTGGGGTCATACAATCGGTCGCGCCGGGCGATGGCGTGGGCGACTGCGGTGAGGAGGGGTTCGAGACCGCAGCCCTCGGTGACATGGGCGGTGACAGCGTAGCGCCGCGGCGCGAGGTGGCGGAGGCTGGCCACGACGCCGGGTGCTCGGATCATCGCTCGATCGCCGTCCCAACGGCAGCTCGGATCGGCACGGCCGGCCCCCGCCGGGAGATCCGCGCTCACCGAGCACAGTACCGAGGCCCGGGGCTTCGGGGGATTCGCGTCGGGGATCGGATGCTCGAGGCCGCCGTCGCAAAGCAGCTCGAAGGCGATCTCGCCGTGGACGATGCGAGCACCGTGGTGGGAGTTGCTGCGGGCGGTGGCGGTCATGATCCCTCCCTGACCTCGTTGCTTCAGCGCTGCCGGGCATTCGAGGAAGACAAGGAGAG
>JAFDCW010000029.1 GCA_019312705.1 Deltaproteobacteria bacterium | reverse complement strand
ACGGCGGGGAGTCTTCGGTCGTGAGCTACGTGGACTCCCTGGTGCGCCTCGACACCCTGGGTGAAGAGGTCCGCCACCAGGGAGTCTCGGCGGACGGCTACTACCGCGACCCCCAGGCCATGCCCGATGGCACAGTCGTCGTGAGCTTCGACCCGAACGCCATCGACCACACCGACCCGGAAGCCGCTCCCGACACGGCGCTCTATCGGCTCACCCTGCGCGAGCGTTCGGACAACCGGGTCGTGATCGACTCCCGGGAACGATTGGTCGACGTGCGCGGAAAGATCGAAACGGACCCGACGCCGATCGTGGTTCGGCGTCGCGAGGAGATCGGTGACCCCTACGAGCACCTCACCGCCGGCATGCCCTATGGCGAACTCTTGAACTTCGACATGGCGGTGATGCTGACCGTCGCCAACGAAGACAGCCCCTCGAACGGCAAACCCTTCGATGAGACGGCCGAGGAGATCGAACTCGTGCGCTTCGTCGAGCAAGTCCCCCTCACGCCCGAAGACTATCCAGCCTGGCCCGATACGAGCGTCAACCGCATCGGTCGGGGCAGCCACGGCATGCGCCGGATCATCGGCGAGATGCCCACGGCGGGAGACCAGTCGTTCAACGTCGAGTTGCCCGCAGCGGTCCCATTCTACGTGCAAGCCCTCGGACGCGATCGAATGACGACCTTCACTCACAATCTGTGGGTATTCGTGCTGCCCGGCGAGCACCTCCGGAACGTCACCCGTCGAGAGGTTTGGAACGGCCGGTGCGGCGGCTGCCATGGCTCCGCAAGCGGCGCGCCGGCCGAAACGGTCGGAGTCCCCGACGTTCTCACCCAGGCGTCCCGGGTCCTGGCGAACTACGACCAGGCGACGGACACGGACATCGCGCCGGTGCCCCAGGGCATCGAACCCGGCGACCGCATGGAGGTCGACTTCGTACGGGACGTGCAGCCGATCTTCGACGCGAAGTGTGTCGAGTGCCACGACGACAACCGGTCCCCGGACCTGCGCGATCGTCTGGGCTCCGACGGCTTTTCCGGAGCCTACGAAGCGCTCACGGACGCCGGGAGCTTCTCGCGGAACGGCTTCCGCTACGTCGACCCGGAGTCCATGAGCGCACGGACCAGCTACCTCGCCGAGGTCCTGATCGGAGAAGACCTCGGGGCGCCCCGAGACTTCGATTCCGGGGGCTGCCGAGGGCCGGACAGCTTGAGCCTCGTCGAAGCGGAAACGCTCTTTCGCTGGATGGACCTGGGCGCCAGCTTCGTGGGCATCGGTCCGCGCACCCCCCCCGTGCTGCCGGAGTATTGAGATGAGCCACCCCCAAATCACGATTGGTCATTTCATCTGGACCCTGCTCATCGCGGTCCCGGGCCTCATCGCCGGTGGTTGCAACACGGCGCCTGAGGCGCCGCCGACCGAGGGACCCGTCTACGAGGCCCGGTGGGAAAACCTCGTCCCGGTCACCGACAATACCAACATCGACCTGCCGGCCCAGCCTCCCCGGGCCCACCCCTACGCCGTGGCCATGTCGATGGACGGCGAGGTCGCGCTGGTCACCCTCCGGGGGAGCGAAGTTCGTCCAGGCCACGAGGTGGTGGTGATCGACGTGCCGGCGCGCCGGCTGGTTCGACGCCTGACCGTGGGGGCGCGGCCGGTCGCCGTGGGCATGCGTCCCCAGAACGACTACGCCGTGGTCCTCAGCCATCTGTCGCCGATGGCCGCGGTGATCGACTTGGCCACGCAGGAGGTCACGGGCCAGCTTCGCCTGGGCCACTACGCCGAGAACCTGGCGTTCTCCTCGGACGGACGCCGCATGTACGTGAGCAACCGCGCCACCGACGAGATCGAGCGCTGGGAAGTCCGAGTGTCGGAGACGGGCTTGACCGCGACCCGCCACGACAACGTGCCGGCGGGAGTCAATCCCGGCGCCATCGGCATCGCCGAAGAAGCGGGCAAGGTCTATGTGGCTGACGCCGGGGGCCTCGGACTCCGGGTCTTCGACATGGATTCGATGGAGGAGCTCCGCTTCATCCCCCTGAACGCTCCCGTCTTCGACGTGACGAGCATGGGCGGCTGGATCGTTGCGACGACCCTCAACGGAACGAGCGGCTTGCCGTGCCCGTCGGACGCGGACTATCCCGGAGAAGAAGGCGACGGCGTCTTCGCCCACATCACGGACACAACCTGCAGCCGGGGCTTCGCCGATATCCAGAACGAAGTCGCTTTCATAGACACCGAGTACGACCTCGTCGCCGTGCGCTACACCTCCGACACCGCCGAAGTTTCCGAGGCCGACCGCGAAGGAGACCACGATCCGGAGCTGCAGAAGGTCGTCGGGGCGCTGCCCTTCGGCATCGCCGTCGCTGGGCCGGGGCGCGCCTTCGTGAGCATGGGCGCGAGCTTCGAGGTGACCGAAATGGTGGTGGAAGGTGAGATGGGCACCGGGACGCCCCCGACCATGGAGATGCCGCGGACCTGGCCGACTGATTTTGCCCCTCGCGGTGTCGCGGTCGATGCCGATGGCCGCACCCTGGTCGTCGCAAACATGTTGGGGGAGACGGTCTCGATCCTCGACGTCATCTCAGGCGAGCGCACGGACATCGAGGTAGGCGACACCGCGAACCCGTTCCCGGCCACCAGCGCCGAGATCGGAGAGCTCTTCTTCAACAGCTCGGCCTACTCGTCCGACGGAGACCAATCGTGCTCCCACTGCCATCCCGACGCGGACTCGGATGGCAAGAGCTGGGGAGTGGGCCTCGTGCGCGCCTACGGGCGCCGGGCAACGATGGTCGTCAAGAACCTCCACGACACGGCGCCCCTGCTCATCGAAGGCGTCTTCGAGGCGACGGACTTCACGGTCGAGATGGAGGCCATGGCATTTCGCCCCGACTTCCATGACACCTCCTACGCGCTCCAGGTCTCTCTCCGGGACGACTTCTTCCAAGAGGTCAGCCACACGATGCTGGACCGGAACCTGGGTTTCGACGAGATGGCAGCTCACATCGCGGACTACCTCGTCGCCGAAACGCGACTGCTCCCGAGCCCCTTTCCCGACGACGCCCCGGAGGCCGAGCGCGGCCATGCGCTCTTCTTCAGGCCCGACGTCGGCTGCGCCAACTGCCACCCTCCCCCCTCCTTCGCGAGCCCCGACAACTTCACGGGGGTGACCACGATGGCACGCTTCGATCGGCCTCGGCGCGACCTCGACCCAGACGTTTCGACGAAGTACATCGAGCAGGCCCGAGACGGATTCTTCAATGCCAATAGCCTGCGGGGCACCTGGGACCGCCGCGGCGTATTTTTCCACGACGGTCGCGCCCGGACACTCCGGGAGACGGTCCTCACCCCCGGCCACGCCTGCCTCGAGGAAGGTGAGCGGGCCTTCAACGAGGCCGAGGGCCGCGTGGACACCAACGGGGGCGTTTCCCACCTGACCTGCAGCCAGATCGACGACCTGGTCGCCTTCGTCATGTCGATCGACTGACCCGGAACCGGGGACCGACGGCTACCCTGGGTTACGTTGCGTCACTTTACGGTGCGGCGCCTCGCCGGCCCCGAGACTCCATCATTGACAGCACGGTGGGGCCCGGCACCATCGCGACACGCAATGTTCACGGAAGGCAGCGTTACGCGAGCGGTGAAGTCCTTCCGGCCGACTCGAAAGCTCGGATTGTTCGTCATCCTCCTCGCGTTGGTCGCCGCCGCCCTCCTCTATCGGGGATGGACCTTTTATCCGCTCTCCTTGGACATGCGGGTCGAGCACGAGGACTATCGCACGCTAGGCCCCGGGGGCATCGTCGGCCACGGCTACGGCATGCTCGGCACGGCGCTGATCCTGACCAACCTCCTCTACCTCGCGCGCCGACGCATCGCCGGCTTCCGCCTCGGCTCGATGGAGGCGTGGCTAAACCTGCACGTGGTCACCGGCCTCGTCGGCTCGATGTTGATCCTCTTCCATTCGGCATTTCAACTGCGCACGCCGATAGCGACGGTCACCTCCGTGAGCCTCGCATCGGTCGTCCTCACGGGCATCGTCGGGCGGTACTTCTATGCCCTAGCGCCGAAACCGGACGCAGCGCAGATCGCCGCCAACCTGATCGCCCTCGATGAGCTGGTGCCCGGGCTGGGCAATGTCATTCGGTCGGCCCTGAAAGAATCCCCCGTCACGCGCCTGCCGGCCAACGCTCCCCTCATCAGAGCCATCGGCACGATTCCCCGGTGGGTTGGTGAGTACCTGGCGCGCCGAAAGGCCGTACGCGGTTCGTTCGATAGCGTGACGCGGCCGGCGGAGATGCTCGGGGCGGAAGAGAAGGAGGCCAAGCGCATCCTGCGGAACACCGCGGGACTCGCCGGAGCCGAGGCGGGGGCTGCCGCGGGCACGGCCTTGTTGCGAAGCTGGCGCGGCATCCACCGTTTTCTGGCGATCCTGATGATCCTCTCGGTCTCGGTACACATCGGGGTGGCGTGGTTCTACGGCTATCGGTGGATTTGGTCCGAGTGACGGGACCCGCGGCGAGCTCTGACGGGATGCGCGGCCTTCGAAGCGCGCTTGGCCTGCTCACCCTGGTGCTCGTCGCCGTCGGCCCGTGCCTCGCACTCAATCCGTCCGTATCGCGAGCCCAACTGCTCTCGCCGGGGGCCCTGGCCCGCTCCCACGCCGAGCTCGAAGGCGACGACAACTGCAACGAATGCCACGCCTCCGGTCGGCGGGTGAGCGACGACCTGTGTCGGCACTGCCACTCGGACCTCAGCCGCCGCATCCGGGCGGGGCAAGGGCTCCACGGACGCGAATATACCGACCGGGAGTGCGCACGGTGCCACGTCGACCATCTCGGCCGGGGCACCCGCCTCATCCGCTGGCCGGGGGGAAGCCCCGAGCAACTGGACCACAACCTGACGGGATGGCCCCTCGCGGGCGGGCACATCGGGGCGGGGTGCCGTGACTGCCACAATCGCCGCAACAGTCGAGGCAACCGCACCTATCTCGGGGCCCCCAAGGCGTGCAATGCCTGCCACGAGGAGGAGGACCCGCACAATGGTCGCTTCGGGACCCGATGCCAAACTTGCCACCGAGAGCTGCGCTGGCAGGCGGTGAGCATGGACGACTTCGACCACTCCCTCGCGCGCTTTGCCCTCCGGGGCAAACACCGGGAGGTGGAGTGCCGCGGCTGCCACTCGGAGCCCCCGAGGTACCGGGGCATCGACTTCGGGATCTGCGCGAGCTGCCATCGGGACCCCCACGAGGGGCGCTTTGGAGCGGTCTGCACCGGATGCCACTCGGAAGAGGGCTGGGACCAACTGGGTGACATTCGCCAGAACCATCCAGGCTTGTCCCTGCGCAACGGCCACGCCCGGGTGTCTTGCGAACGCTGCCACGACGCCGGAATAGAACGAGCGCCGCGGGCCGGCCGACGCTGCGTCGGCTGTCACCGACCGGTGCACGAAGCCGAGTTCGGGAACAACTGCGCGCGGTGCCACCGGTCGATCAAGTGGACCGGCCTGCCGCGACGGATCGGCGTCGCGGCCCACGCTCGCACCGCCTTCCCCCTCGAAGGGCGCCACGAACGCGTCGAATGCCAAAGCTGCCATCAGCGCAACCTTCCGCGCCACGAACGCTACACCGAGCTCACCTACGACCGCTGCGACGGCTGTCACGAGGACCCGCACCAGAGTCGCTTCGCCGACTTCGCGTCCTCCAACGGCGGCGAATGCGCCGGCTGCCATACCGTCCGAGGCTTCGCGCCGAGCCTCTTTGGGCAGGAGGCCCACGCCGCGACCGGCTTCGCCCTCGAAGGTCGTCACAGCGCCGTCCCGTGCAGCGCGTGCCACCAACACAGCGGACGCCGCCGCCTCGATTGGTCCGGTGCCCACGAGAGCTGCGCGTCCTGCCACGAAAACCCCCACGGCGATCAGTTCGAAGCCGAGATGGCGGGGGGCGGGTGCGCCAGCTGCCACGGCCCAAGCGGCTGGGACCGACCCAACATCGACCACTCCGGGTGGCCCCTCGACGGAGCCCACGAGCTCGTGGCCTGCACGGCCTGTCACTCCCCCTCGGAGGCCGACCGGCAGCAGGGCCAGGGGGCTAGCTACCGGGGCGCCCCCCGCGAATGCAACGGCTGCCACGACGACGAGCACGCGGGGCAGTTCCTGAGCGCCGACCCCATAAAGCAGTGCCCCGCGTGTCACACCACGACCGAATTCAGCATACAGGCCTTCGACCACGCGGCGGACGCCGACTACCCCCTCGAGGGCAACCACGCCGAGACCGCCTGCGAGAGCTGCCACCGGGCCGTCACTCTGCGCAACGACGACGAGGTCGTTCGTTACCGCCTCGGCTACCGAGCGTGCAGCGATTGCCACGCCTCACCGCACGACGACGAGGGGGGCCAATGAACCAGAAACTCCTCGGCAATGCCGTCGTCGTCGCGGCCGTCGCCGCGGCGGTCGCTGTGGTCGCCGCCGTTGGCTCGAACGCCGGGGCCCAGCGCCGCGGCCACGACCCGTCCATCGCCCGCGGGATCGAATGCAGCGCCTGCCACACACCGTCCGGCTGGGGGGTCACGGCGGGGGTGAGCGGCGGCGCCGGCTTCGACCACGCCGACACCGGCTTCCCCCTCACCGGGCGTCACGGTCGGGTGGCCTGCAACGGGTGTCACCAGGCCGAGCGCCAGACCCGCCGCGACTGCACCACGTGCCACGAAGACCCGCACCAACGCCGCCTCGGCCAGAGCTGCGACCGCTGCCATTCCGCGCGGGGCTGGAACCGGACGCGGGCCGTCGACATGCACCGACTCACCCGCCTGCCCCTGACGGGCATGCATGTGCTCGCCGCTTGCACCGACTGCCACACGCGGACGAGCGAGCGGGAGTACAGCGCGACCCCCGCGGAATGCTACGCCTGCCACGAGCGGGAGTATCGCGACAGCACCGTGCACCCGAACCACGACGGCACCGCCGGCGGCACTCCCTTCCCCCGCGACTGCGCGGCGTGCCACCGAGCGAACAGCTGGTCACCGGCCTTTGTCGACCCCACGGTGCTCTCGCGCAGCAGCCCCCTCACGGCTCCGCGCAGCCACGACATGCGCTTCCCGGTTTCCTTCGGCGCCCACAGCGGGGCGCCGTGCCAGAGCTGCCATCTCTCGCAGCGCGTGCCGGCCGCCGTGGCCTGCACCGGGTGTCACGTCCACTCCCCCCTGATCCTTCGCCGCCAGCACCCGACCCAGACCGTCTCCTCGAGCGGCGCAGCGTGCCTGAGCTGTCATCCAGGAGGGCGCGCCCGATGAAACAGCATCGCCTAGGGCGCGATACCCGGCGCGAGGACGCCTCGCTTTCTGCGCTGCCTACTCACCTACGATGCGTAGGCTCCGTGGGCTGCTCGAAACCGAAACGACCTCGCTTGGGTCTCACGCCCTATGCGACGCTGTTTGGAAGATTGCGCGGAGCTACGAGGCTACTCACCGCTCTGGTTCTGTTGGTTCTGCCTCTGATGACGGCCGGGCCCGCCGCCGCGCAGCGGCGGGCGGTGCGGGTGCGGGTCGTCGACGTCAGCGGGGGCCAAGCCTACGTCTCCCCCGGGGGCGAGGCCGGCCTCTCCCGGGGAGACCGGGTCAGCATCGGGCGGCAACGGTTCCGCGTTGTCACGGTATCCACGACCTACGCGGTGATCGACCTCGGCCAACGCCTCGTCGAGCGCGGCGCCCGGGGTACCGCGAGGATCACCAGGTCGGCGCACGGCGAAGAAACAGAAGGCTTGCGCGCCCCCCGACCCCTGGCTGCGTTTCGCGGCCAGTGGCCCGACGCGACCCTACCCGCCAGCGAACAGCATCCAGAGCACGTGGCCCTGGGGGTGGCGGGCGGCGATCAACGCCTGGCCCTCGCGCTCTCGTCGGACGGCATGGCGCTGATCCCCCTCGGCGGCGAGGGCGACGCTCTGGGCCGGGTCACGGTTCGCGCGCGTATGCACGCCGAGCCGATCGAGTCCGTACCCCTGGCCATCGACGCCGACGCCGCCTTCCAAGTCTGGATGGCCCCGCAGCTGGGCGCCCGCCCTGGAAACGCGTCTCAGCCGTACCTCCGGGTCCGTGAGTTGCAGGTTGCCTACGGGGCCGCGTCCGACTTCTACGCCGCCCTCGGGCGCCTTCGGTATGCGGCATCGACGGTCGGCCAACTCGACGGCCTGCGAGTGCAATCCCCGGATGCCGGGGGCTTCACCGTCGGCGCGTTTGGTGGCTTCGTGCCGAACCCCCTCGACGGAGTGCCCTCTTTCGACATGAGCCGCTTTGGGGTCGAGGCGAAGTTCCGCCTTCCGGACTCGGAGCTCCGACCGATGGTAGCCCTCGTCGGCCACGGCTCGACCTACGGCGGTGCGATCGATGAGCGACGCCTGACCGCCACCGTCGACATGTTCCCCGGGGACTCGAGGATCGGAGCCCACGCGGAGATCAACGCCTTCGACAGCAACAACTCGTGGGGCGCCGACGAGGTCGAGCTCAGCGCGGCCGGCGTGGACGGGACGCTCCGTCTGGGGATCTTCCGGGCCGGGGCTCGCTTCGACATGCGCCGGCCTGAGCGATCCAACTGGCTCTCCGCTTACCTGCCGCCGAGCTGGCTCTGCGTACGCACCGCGAGCGCTCCTGGTACGCCGACCGCCAACGAAGACTGCGCGGCGCAGTTCGAGCCGCGGTACTTCGGATCGGCCGACGTCGGCATCGAGCTCGACGAGCTCGCGGTGACGGCCGGCGGCACCATCATTCAGGTCGGCGAATCGGGCGACCTCGATCAGCTCGGCGGCTGGGTCTCGGCCCGGGCCATCCGGCTCTTCGACATCGCTCGGGGCGACCTGACCTTCATGGCGTCTACCGGCGCCCTCATCGAGACCTTTTCCCTCCGGGCGGGGGTCGGCGCCGAGGTCATTCCCGACGTCCTCGACCTGACGATCCACTACCGCCCGGCGTTGACGCGGTACCGCGCCGACCTGGACCGCTACGTCGAGCACACGGTGGGCGGAGGCGTCATCCTCAGCCCCACGCCGGACCTCAGCTTCAACCTGGACGTCGACGGGCTGACGAGCCGTGACATCGACGCCCTGCTCGTCATGGCGGGCGTGATCTGGCGCCCCAGCCTCTGACGCTTCAGGGGTAGATCCTTGTAGCTGTCCTCGTTACGACGCAGGCGCCGGATGAGACGCGACACCGTCTCCCCCATCACGTACTCCATCGCGATGAAGTACGAGCCTTCGGCTTCACCGAAGTCGAAGACACTGCAGACGTTGGGGTGGCTGATCCTCGACGCGATGCGCGCCTCGTCGAGGAACATGTCGATGAACTGCCCTTCCTTGGCCAGGTGGGGATGGATGCGCTTCAGCGCCACGACCTTGTCGAAGCCCGCCGGCCCCTGGGTGCGCGCGAGGTAGACCGTCGCCATTCCCCCCGAGGCGAGTTCGAAGGCGAGCTGATATCGCCCGACTTGCGTCACCTCGGCGTCACGCAGCTTGTGCTTTTTTGCCTCGCCCAACGCTGTACCGAGATTGATGGTCGATCGATTCGGCTCACCTGGCAAGGTCACGGCACGGGTGTATTTGTCCCACCATGACGTACAGGGTGGCGCAGGTGCGTGCGGGTCCCATAGTCGTCCCCGTGCGGCGCGGCCCCATTCTCATGGTTTTCGCGACCCTGATGTTCACCATCATGGTCGCGACCGTGAAGGTCGCCCGACAGGAGCTGACCGCCTTCGAGGTGATCGCCTGGCGCTCCGTCGTCGCCCTGCCGATCACCTTCGCCCTCGCCCTCGCCAAAGGGCCAGGAATCGGTATCGAGAATCGCCGCGGCATGGCGCTCCGAGGAGTCCTCGGCTTCGCGGCCATGACGTGCTTCTTCACGGCGGCGAAGGGCCTCGCCCTGGCGGACCTCTCGATCATCGTCAAGCTCCAACCCATCGTCATCGCCCTCTTCGCCCCCCTCGTACTGGGCCGGGCCGAACGCTCCGGGCCACTCATCTGGGTGGTCCTCATCTTCGGCCTGGTCGGCTGCGGGCTGCTCATCGGCCCCGAGCTCGCGGTCGGCGGCACCTACGGCCTCTGGGCCCTCGGGGCGGCGCTCTTTTCGGCGCTGGCCCACATGGCCATCCGCGCCCTCGGCAAGACCGACCATCCCCTGGCCATCGTCTTTTGGTTTCAGATGTTCACCCTCGTCCTCGCCGTGCCGGCCTACGTGCTCACCGAGGGCCGGCTCCTTTCCCTGCCGCCGGCACACCTCGTTCCCTACCTCGTCGGCACGGGCCTCGCTGCGACGGCGGGGCAGGTGCTCATGACCAACGCCTATCGGCTCGAGAAGGCGTCGATCGTCGCCGCGGCCAGCTACGCCGCACCCCTTTGGGCGGCGCTCCTGGACTTGGTCATCTTCGACGCGGCGCCATCGGGGGCCGCCCTCGTCGGCGGCGCCATGGTCGTCGGCGCAGGGCTCCTGCTGGTCCTCCGGAGCCCGGCGGCGGAGTGACTCGGCCGCTCAGCCCGCCCCGGGCGCTCCGGCCATCGTGTAGAAGAGCCAGCCGATGTAGCCGACGTAGACGACGACGAGCACGATGCCGCTGACCCGGCTCACCTTGCTCTCGACCTCGAAGCCCCGGGCCATGAGCCAGAGCAGCGCCGTGACGCAGATCATCACCGGCACGTCCCGGGAGAGCACCGCGGGCCCGACGTCGACGGGGCTGATCAGCCCCGGCAGGGCGAGCACGCCGAGCAGATTGAACATGTTGGATCCGATGACATTGCCGATGGCGATGTCATGCTCGTTCTTGAGGGCCGAGACGACCGACGCCGCGAGTTCCGGCAGGCTCGTCCCGAGGGCCACGACGGTCAGGCCGATGACCAGGTCCGAGACCCCGAAGTGGTGGGCGATTTCCGAAGCCCCATAGACGACCAGGCGCGCTCCTCCGAGAAGTACCAGGAGGCCGAGGAGCAGCCAGAAGCCCGCCTTCGCGGGGGGCATACCCGAGGGGATCTCTTCGGCGAACTCCTCTTCGAGGGCGTCTTTTTCGCCGCTGGTCCGCCGCTCCCGGAGGCCTTGGGCGAGCATCCAGCCGACGAGGCCGATGAGCCCGGCCAAGAGGATCGCCCCGTCGGCCCGGCCGAGGTGCCCATCGGAGAGCAGCCCGAGGGCCACCAACATCGTGAGGAAGAGCAGCGGCAGCTCACGGCGGAGGATCTTCGAATGCACCGTGAGCGGCGTGATGATCGCCGAGACGCCGAGGACCAGGGCGACATTGGTGATGTTCGAGCCGATGGCGTTGCCGATGGCGAGGCCCCCCTTACCGGCCCAGGCGGCGAAGCCCGAGACCAGCATCTCCGGGGCGCTGGTGCCGAAGGCGACGACCGTCAGACCGATGATGAGGGGCGATACGCCGAGGTTTCGGGCGGTGGCCGCCGAGCCTTCGACGAAGCGGTCGGCGCCCCAAACGAGGGCGACGAAGCCGAAGACGATCGCGAGCGCGGGTGCGAGGAGTTCCTGCAAGCGATCAGGTCCCGAAACGAAGCACGAGGTAATACACGGCGAATATCGCGAGAACCAGAATTGACCCGGCGCTCAGCGCCGTGAGGCCCCGAGATGGCCGGGCGTGCTCTCGGACCTCGCTGCCTAGCACGGCCCGGTGATTGAGCCAGGCGAGGACCGGCGCGGTGAGAAAGGACAGGGTCGTGGCGACGTCGACCATGACCAGGAGGTTCTGCACCATGAAGGCGATGATCCCGAGAGCGCCGAGGCCGAGAAGAACGAGACTGGCCCAGTAGACGCGGCGCGAGGACCCGGTGAGGGAGCCGGCTTCGCCGGGCTCTTCGGGGCCCCGGAAGCGGGCCCAGAGGACCGAGAGCGCTCGGGGAAAGCCGTCGATGACCGTGAGGGTCGTCGAGAACATGGTCGCAAAGGCTGCGACGCCGATCAGCGGCCGGCTCCACTCGCCCAGGGCTTCGGTATAGAGGCTCACGACCTGCCCCGCGAAGGCGCCCGCCCCCGACGCAATCTCGACGTCTTTCCCGTGCACCAGGGCCGCGCCGAGGACGACGAAACAGAGGGCGAGGAAGGCCGTGCCGAAATACCCGAGGTGGAAATCGAACATCGACTCGCGGAGGGTCGGGCGGTGCCCCGAGTCCTTCTCCCGGGCCAGGGTCCAGAGGGACTGCCAGACGGAAACGTCGATCGCCGAGGGCATCCAGCCGACGAGGGCGACGACGAAGGGCAGCGCGGCGGGCGAGAACATCTCGGCGGACGGGAGCAGCGAGCTTGCGCCTGCCCCGAGACCGAGGTCGAGCTTCGGGAGCGCGACCGCCGCCGCGATCACCGTGCTCACCGTGAGCACCGAGACCAAGACCTTGCCGATGCGGTCGAGCCAGTGAAAGTGTCCGGCGGCGAGCACGCCTGCGCAGACGACGGTGAGCACCGCGGAGAGCGCGAGGGGCGAGGCGAGGGGGCCGTCGAGGCCGAGGACCGCGATGAGCAGGCCGGCAGTCAACATGGTCACCGCCGCCTGGACCGTGAACATCGTCCCGACGGTCAGAAGCGAATAGAGCACCAGGGCCCAGGTCCCTTGGCGGCGGTAGCCCTCGAGGAGGGACGTGCCGGTCGCCGCTGCGTAGTGAGGGCCCGCGCGAAAGGCCGAGTACTTCACGACGTTGGCGACGATGACGATTCCGATGAAGCCGAGACCGAACATCGCGCCGGCGCGGGTCGACTGCACCAGGTGGGAGACGCCGACGGCGGCCCCGGTGAAGAGGATGCCGGGCCCGAGGGAGGCCCAGAGTCCCCGCCTGTCCCCGTTAGAGATGCTCCCCTCGGTCATCGGCCGCCGTTTTATCCTATTGCTCGCTCATCGCCAGCAGGTATATGCGCGATCGATGGATCGTGAACGCCTCGCTGCCTGGCTCGAAAGCCCCCACCGCACCTGGCGCTGGGGAGACGGCGAAGACAGCGCGCACTACGAGGGACTCACGACGACCGACGAGGGGCTCCGGTGGTTCCGATGGAGCCACATCTTCGCCGATGAGGTCGGAGAAGGGGAGCACGACCCCCTAATCCAGACCTACGCAGCCTTCCGCAAAGACGGCCCCGCCCGCGCCATCCCCGACGCTGTCCGCGACGAGCTCACCACGTGGGTCGACAAACACCGCTAGAGAATCGGCACGAAACAGTGCCTCCTGGAGCGTGAGACACAAGCGAGGTGGTCTCGGTTTCAAGCGAGGCCAGATCGCGCCGTGGATCGCGCTCCATACGGCACTGTTTAGGTTGCTTCGCGGCCGATGAGCTTGTCGAAGTGGGGGGCAACGTGTGTCTTGAGTTTGGCGACGAGGGAGGCGGGGTCGTCGCCGAAGAGTAGGATCTTGCGGTGCTCGGCGGCGACGAGGCCGGCATCGACGGCGCCGTCGGCGAGGGTTCGGAGAGGTGCGTAGTATCCGTCGACGTCGAGGACGCCGATGGGCTTCTGGTGCATGCCCAGCTGAGCCCAGGTGGTGATCTCGAAGAGCTCTTCGAAGGTGCCGAAGCCCCCCGGCAGCGCGAGGAAGGCGTCGGAGATCTCGTACATCTTCACCTTGCGCTCGTGCATCGAGTCGACGACGTGCAGCTCGGTCAGCCCCTCGTGGGCGACCTCCTTGTCGAAGAGCTGCCGAGGGATGACCCCCCGGGCTTCACCGCCAGCGGCGAGGACCGCGTCCGCGAGGGCCCCCATCAAGCCCACCTTCGCGCCGCCATAGACGAGGGACAGACCGTTGTCGACGAGGGCCGCTCCCACCGCCCGGGCCGCTTCGAAGTAGGCGGGCGCGGCGCGATTGCTCGAGCCCAGGAAGACACAAAGATGCGCTCGTTCCGACATGGGCGGGAAGATACTCGATTCAAGCCGCAACGAGCCGCAGAAGCGTAATCTCCGACGGCACGCCGGCCCGGTGCGGCGGGCCCCAGTAACCGGTGCCGCGGTTGACGTAAATGTGGGTCCTGTCGTGCAGGCCGAGGCCCTCGGTGAAGGGGTGGGCGAGGCCGACGAACAAGCTCCAGGGAAAGAACTGCCCCCCGTGGGTATGGCCGGAGAGCTGCAAGTCGAAGCCCGCCCGCGCTGCCCCGACGATGCTCTTGGGTTGGTGGGCGAGCAGCAGCTTGAAGTCCGCCGGCGGCGCCCCGGCGAGGGCGGCGTCGGGGTCACTCTGGTGGCTCTCGAGGTGACGGTCCGCTCGAAAGTCGGTGACGCCGCCGACGACCATCGTCACGTCGCCGCGTTCGACGACCCGATGGGCATTGTTGAGGACGGTGAGCCCGAGGCGTGCGACCTCGTCACACCACTCGAGGACCCCCGAGTAATACTCGTGGTTTCCCGTCACGAAATACACGCCGTCGGGGGCCGCGAGATCGGCTATCGGCGCGACGTCACGGCCGCGCTCGGCGACGCTGCCATCGACGAGGTCCCCGGTGACGGCGATGAGGTCGGCGTCGAGTCCGTTGACCCGCGCGACCACCTCTCGGAGCCAGGGCCCTTTGATGGTCGCGCCGATGTGGATATCGCTGATCTGCGCGATGCGGTAGCCCTCGAGGCCCGGAACGAGGCCCGGCACCGGGACGTCGACCTCGACGACCTCGGGCACCCGGTGCGCTTCGTAGAGCCCAAACCCCGATAGAACACCGCTCGTACCGAGGAAGGCGGCGTTCGAGCCATTGAGCAGAAAACGGCGACGTGCCGAGTCCGGAGCCTCGGCACCCGTCATCCGCCGGACCAAGCGCTCGGCGCCGAAGGCCAGGTCCCGAACGACCGAGAGCGCGAAGAGGACCGAGAAGAACCCCATGTAGATGTAGGAGACCCACCGGAGCGGCGTGATCCACCATGCGTCGGCGATGAAGCGCGCGCTCACCATCGTCAGGGGCCCGACAGCGGCGGCGGCGATGATCAGGCGCCACGCACGACGGCGCTTTGGCCCGGGGAGTTCGAGGGGGCGCAGCACACGCCGGCCCACGTACCAGTGAGCCGTGCCCCAGATGAGGCTGGCGACGGTCAGGAACGCGAGCAGCGGAACGATGACGGGCATGGCGG
>JAFDCW010000479.1 GCA_019312705.1 Deltaproteobacteria bacterium | reverse complement strand
GTCATCGAGGACCCTGGCGATGATCGGATAGGTGACCAGACCGGCCAGCGCGGCACCGATGTGACGCCCCCCCCCTGCGAGGAGCTCTCGTAGCGTCTTCTTGTCCTCGCTCATCGAAGGGCGCGGGCGATCGATCCGAGGGTCTTCCTCGCGCCTCGCGGGCGGTGAGCATATGCTGGGCGCCGTGCCAGGTCGAGTCGTTCACGTCCTACGGAAGTACGACCCTCTCGAGTGGGGGGGCACCGAGACCCACGTCGCCGAGGTGACCCGCCGCCTGCTGGACTTGGGCTGGGAGGTGGAGGTGCATGCGCCCCGGGGTCCGAAGACTCCGGACGGAGCTCTGCACCCCGCCGTCCCCCTGCGCCGCTATGGGTCGTTCTTGCCGATGCTCGGCAGTGGGCAACGGCGCCGGGGACTGATCAAGAACGCTGGCAACATCGTGACCCTCGACGAACCGCTCCGGCTCGCCCTCGATCGCCGGACGACCATCGCCCACCTGCACAGCGGCGGCCGGATGGGGGGCGCCGTTCGGACCGCCATGAAGCTGACGGGGCGCCCCTACGTGGTCAGCGCCCATGGGCAGCTGCTCGCCAACAAGGCATGGCTCGAAAACGACACCGCCAAACGCATGGAACGCATCATCGATATTGGCCAGCCCTTTGGCCTGGTCTTCGGCTCCCGTCGCGTCCTCGACGACGCGGCCCGGGTGATCTCGTTCAACGAGGAAGAACGTGTCGCCATCGCTCGGCGCGTCGGCAACCGCTCCGTGCGCATGGACCACGGCGTAGACATGCAACGCCTCTCGTCGGGGCGCGCCAGCGAGGCCGGTCGCCTCATCCCGAACGCCTTTGACGCACCGGTGGTCTTGCTCATCGGCCGCCTCTGCGACCAGAAGAATCAGGTCTTCGCCGTCGAGGCCTTCGCGAAGGGGGCCCCCGGGTCTCATCATCTCGTCCTGGCGGGGGCCGCGACGGACGTCGGCTACCGCGGCGCCATCGAACGCGCGGCCGCGGACCGGGGCGTGGCCGACCGGGTGCATATCCTCGGCAACGTCGACCGCGACGACGTCCGGCACCTCTACGCCCGGGCGCAGGTCCTGCTCATCACGTCAACTCACGAAGCGTTTGGGCTGATCGTCCTCGAAGGCTGGGCGGCGGGGCTCCCCGTGCTCTTTCCCCGGTTGGCGGGCCTCGCCGACATCGCCGACGCCCTCGGCCACGCCGAGGCGGCGCTCACGGGCTTCGAAGAAGAAGAGTGGGCGGCGGCCCTCGGCACCTTGACCACCGACGAAGGGGCGCGTCGGGCAAACGCCGACGCCGGTGCATCTCTGGTCGAACGGCGCTACGACTGGGGCAGAGTGACCCTCGAACTCTCCGAACTCTACGAAGAGGTCCTCGCCGAGGGGCGAAGTCGACCATGACGGGACCGGTCGACATCGTGGTCCGTTGCCGCAACGAGATGCCCTGGACCGAGCGCACCGTCATGGCGCTCCTCGACCAGGAAGGCGTCGAGGCGCGTCTCTTTTTCATCGACTCGGGCTCGACCGATGGCTCCCGTGAGCTTGCGGTCGCGCGTGGGCTACGAATACACGACTGGGACCCCAGCCAGTACGTGCCCGGCCGGGTTCTCAACTTCGGCATGCAGCAAACCGCCTCGCCGATCGTCGCATTCGTCAATGCCGATGCCGTGCCCCAGGGCCGAGGCTGCCTCCGAACCCTCATCGAGCCCCTCGAATCCCCCGACGTCGCCGCGACCTTCGCCCGGCAGGTCGCCCGCCCCGCCGCCGACCGCCTCACGCGCCTCGACTACGAGCGCGCCTTTGGCGACACGCCCCCGCGGACTCGGGTGGGCAGCTTCTTCTCCATGGCAGCGTCGGCGATTCGCCGGGACGTATGGGAGCGGACCCCCTTCGACCCGGACCTGCAATACTCGGAAGACGTCGATTGGACGACCCGAGTCACGGCCCTCGGGCACCGGGTCGTCTACGTCCCGGAAGCGCGCTTCGAACACTCCCACGACTACGATATTCGGGGACAGTTCAAGCGACGCCGCGGCGAAGGTGTCGCCGACACCTCAATCCATCGGCTCGGCAAAGCACCGTTCATCGACGACCTGGCCCGCCCCTTCGCCGGAGCCGTCCTCCGCGATGCTCGGGCTGGCACCCTCGCCCCGGATGCCTTCGCCCTCCGCGTCGTGCAAGCGGCCGGGTACTTCGTCGGGCGGTGGGAGACTCGGCGATGATGCCGGCGCAGACCCAGACGCCCGGTCGGGTCTCACCGGGGCGCACCGCCGGTGGGCATCCCCAGGCCGAGGCCCGGATCGGCCGCGACCTCCAGGTGATCGGCAGAGCAGTCCGGGAGCACCTCGGTTCGCGCCTCCGAGCCCTGCTCCTGGTCGGCGGATATGCCCGCGGCGAAGGTGGAGTGGTCGGCCGGGGGGCCGACCTCGGCCCCTACAACGACTACGATCTCCTGGCCGTCGTTCGCGGTGGTGGCGCGAAAGCACTGCAAGGGCCGCTGGCCGCTTTGGGCCACCGACTGAGCTCGGACCTGGCCATCGATGTCGACCTCTGGCCCTTCGCCGAGGCAGACCTTTCCTCTGTGCCGCCAACCCTCTTCTGGCTCGACGTGGCGCCCTCGGGGGGGTCGAGGTACTCATCGGCGACGACGAGGTGCTGGAGCGCTTGCCCCGTATCGGTCCCCGATCCGTGCCCCACGCCGAGGCGGCCCGGCTCCTGGCCAATCGCGCCGTCGGCATCGCGCTTTCGAACCTCGAACGAGAAGACCGCGACCTGCGGCGGGCCCGTCACGGACACAAAGCGGTGCTCGCCTGTGGAGACGCCCGGCTCCTGGCAGCGGACGTCTACCGGCCGACCGTCGCGGCCCGAGTCGTGGAAATCACCCGCCAGCGCGGTGCCCCGGCGATCGGCGACGAGCTCGCGTTCGCTTACGCCGACGCCGCCGCATTCCGGACGCGCCCGGACCACTGGGCGCCCCCCGGCGACCAGAGCCTCGATGCCTGGTCCCGCCGCATCATCGACCTGGTCGGTCGCTCCCACCTCTCTTACGAAGCCCTCCGGGTCGGCACGCCAGCCTCCCCGGCCGGCTACGCAAACCATCGCGGCGCTCTCTTTCGAGGGGCGCCGGACGTCGCCCAGGGCCCCCTCGCCGCGTTCCGAGCCTGGTCCCGGGGTCGGGCCCCGGTATCACCCTGGGTGGGACATCCCCGGGAGCGCCTCGCGCGGGTGGCCGTCGCCCTCGCCTACGGCCACGAACACCCTGGCACCCGGGCCATCGCCGCACGGCTCCTCGGTCTCGCCAAGCACGACGGCGAGGGCGCCTCTGGATCCAGAGCGCCCCGCGTATCCGACGAAGCCCTGCACGCCGCCCTCTCCCGCCTCGCCGAGGTCGCCGGATGACGTCACGGGTCCTGGTCGTCTTCGTGGATGCATTCGGCGCGCGTCAGATCGAACGCCTCGGCACGTCCCTGCCCTCCCTCACCCACCACAAGGCCCTCGGCGGCGTGCTCGGGTACTCGTCCGGCGCCCTCGCGACGGTGCTCACCGGCAAACATCCGGAAGATCACGGCCGCATGTGCCTCTTCACCCGAGCACCGGTGGGTGGCGACCGCATCCTGAAGCCCCTCCGGGTCCTCGGGCTCTTGCCCCGAATCGTTCATGAGCGCGGGCGGGTGCGCCACCTCGCAGGCAAAGCCTTTGCCCGGATGGCGGGGCTGACGGGATACGTATCGCTCCACCGCGTGCCCCCCGAGGAGTTCCCCTGGCTCGACCTGCCAGAACGCGACGACATCTTCAACGCCCGGGAACTCGGAGGCGTACCGACCTTCCTGACCCAAGCCCGAGACGCGGGCCTGTCGGTCTATGCGGCGCCTTGGCAGGTAGAGGAGTCCCGGCGCTGGAAGAAGTCCATCGAGGTGATCGACAAGGACAAGCCCGACCTCGCCTTTCTCTACGCCACGGTTCTCGACGCCCGGCTGCACGAATACGGCAACCGCCCCGATGTGGTTGAGGAGACCCTCGCCGAGATCGGCGCCCACGTCGAACGGGCCCGAGATGCCATGGGCAGCGACGGGGCCGACCTCACGACCTACGTCGTCGGCGACCACGGCATGGCAGACGTATCCCGAGAGGTCGACCCCCGACGGGTGGTGCGGCGCCTCGACCTGCGGGTCTTCGTGGACAGCACGATGCTGCGCATCTGGGGCAGCGCACGGGAGCTCGAGCTTGCGCGACGCGAAATCGAACTGGCCGCGTGGCCGGGGAAATGGCTCGACTCCGCGGCGCTGACCGAGCGCCGGGCGCCGGTCACCGACGCGCCGTACGGAGACGCTTTTTTTCTATTGGAAGAGGGGGCCATCTTCGTCCCGAGCTACGTCGGCGGTTCCGTCCGCGGCATGCACGGCTACGACATCAGTGACTTCTCGGCCCGGGCGGCCCTCGCCTCGGACCACCCCATCCCCGAGGGGCTGATCGAAATCGCCGATCTCGCCCCCGAGGTGCGACGGGGTCTGGGAATCGGCCCATGAGGGTCGCGATGGTCGTGCCGAGCAACGGCTTCATCGGCGGCATCGAGCGTCACGCCCACGACCTGGCCCGAGGCCTATCGGGCCGTGGCCACGAGCTCACCTTGGTCTACGGGGACCTCCCCGGGCGCCAACCGACGCTCTTCGCCGAACCCTTCGCCCGCGCCATCCCCCGGAGCGAGGCCCACACCCTCCGGTCAGGCGCGGCAGGCCGCGGGGCCGACATCGTCTACGTGCACCGGGCGGCGAGCGCGGCAGAGCTCGTAGACTTCGGCCCCCTTCCCCTGGTCGTCGTCAGCCACGACCACGACCTCACCTGCGTGCGCTCCCACCGCTACCTTCCAATGGGTCACGCGCCGTGTCATCGGCCTCCTGGGCTCGCGTGTTTTCGTCACGGGTGCGTCGTGGTGCGGGACCGGCGGCGAGAGTCGCGACTCCCGGTGACTCTCAAGAACCCCTACCTGCTCCGGCGACGCTTGCGAGCCCTCGCGGCGCGCGCGCCCCTGGTCTCCTGCAGCCGCTACGTACGCGATCAGCTCGTGCGCGCCGGCGTGCCTCGTAGCCGCGCCCACGTCATCCACCCCATTCCCCCCGAGGACGACCGCCCGACCGTGCCGCGGCCGAAGGCCCCGCATCTCGTATGCGCCGGGAACCTTCTTCGAGGCAAGGGCGTCGACATCGCCATCGACGCGATGCAGCACCTCCCCGCCGACACCGAGCTCACCATCGTCGGCGACGGTGCATCCCGGGCCGACCTCGAGCGCCAGGCGATTGCGGCGGCGCCTCGGCGCATACGCTTCGTGGGTTGGGTCCCTCCCGGGGACATCGCAAACTTCTACGACCAGGCCTCGGTCGTCGTCGTCCCATCCCGTTGGCCCGAGCCCTTCGGCATGGTCGGCATCGAGGCCATGCGCCGGGCCCGCCCCGTCGTCGCAGCGGGCCACGGAGGCATCGAGGAGTGGGCCGGGGGCACCGCGGGTGCATGCACCTTCGCTCCGGGAGATGCGCGTTCGCTGGCGACGGCCGCCCGAACCCTACTCGACAATGATGACGCAGGCTCAGCCGCGCTCCTCCATGCCCAAGAGCGTTTTCCCCATGCTCGGCTCCTCGACGAGGTCGAGGCTCTGCTCGAAAAGGTCGCGGCGTGAACTACATCGCGCTCGCCATCGGGGTGCTGGGGATCTATCCCCTCGCCCTCGTCGCACGCAAAGTCGGCTGGGTCCCGGCCGTGCTCAGCGGGCTCATCGGCTTGCTCCCGTTCCTCGGCTTCGACGCGCTCACTTTCGACTTCTTCCAGCAGCCCTACCGGGGCGAGGCCAGGTCCCTCGAGATCTCCGTCCTCGACCTGATCGCGGCGGCCCTCTACTTCGCGCTGCCCGAGGCGAAGCAACCGTCGCCCTATCGGGCCAGCCGCTACACCTACTTCGCGATCGTACTCTTCTCGCTCACGGTCGCCCCCATCGCTCTGCACTCACTCTTTTCCGTCGGCAATCTCGTTCGAGCGTACTTCCTCCTCGGCGTCGTCACCCGGTTGGCCGAAAAGCCAGAACTCGCCAACGCCCTCGGCCGGGGCCTCGCCCTCGGCGTCGTCTACTCCGCGGGCCTCGCGCTCCGCCAGCGCTACGTCGACGGCATGTTCCAGGTGACCGGCGGTTTCGAACACGCGAACTCCCTCGGCATGGCAGTGAACCTCGTCGCGCCCATCGCCCTGGCGGTCCTCCTCGAGACCAAGTTCGACAAACTCGCGTTCGCTACCATCGCCGGGGCGGCCATTTGTGTCGTGCTCGCTCTCTCCCGGGGAGCGCTCATGATGTTCGGCTTTGCCTGTGGGCTGGTCATCCTGGGGTCCTTGTATCGGCAGGTCACCCGGCGGAAGATCTACATCACCATCCTCCTCGCCTTCGGGACGCTCCTCGTCCTCGGCAAGAGCGCGGACAGTATCGTCGAACGGTTCGTCACAGCCCCCGCCGCATCGGTCGCGGCCCGTGACCGCTTCGAAGACGCCGCCCAGGCCATGGTCGAGGACAATGTCTTCGGCGTAGGCATCAACCAGTATTCGTACGTGCTGGAGCACCGCGGCTACGCCGACGAGTTCGAGATGCCCCCGGTCGACCGCGACGGCCTCGCTCATCACATCTACTGGCTGACCGCCGCCGAACTCGGCTGGCTCGGGCTGCTCGTCTATCTATGGCTCATTGCCACTCCCTGGTGGACCGCCGCGTGGGGTGCGCTGCGAAGCAAGGGGGACGTTCGGGGCGCCGTCATGCTCGGGTGCGCGGCGGGCATGACCGTCATGCACGCACACGGCGTCGCCGAGTGGGCGGCCCGACAATCCTCGCTGATGTACATCTTCTGGACGATCGCGGGCCTCGCCGCAGCCATGAGCCGCAGCGTGAAGCGGGCCCCGGGCGAGAACGCCGGCTGAGCGCCGGCTCAGCGCGTCTCGATCAAGAGGACCGCCACGCCGATGGCCACCGCGGCACCGATGAGCGGAGCGAGGGCGGCCATGACGCGACCAAACTTGGCGCCGCCGCTCTGGTGCACGATGACGACGTCTCCGGGGGCGAGGATCGGGTCGTTGCCCTCGCCATCTTGAAGCTCTTCGAGGCTCACCGCGTAGACGTCGGGGTTTTCTGGGTCGCCGCGGACGATGCGGATGTCGTCGCCATCGCCGGACTCGTTCGGGCTGCCCCCCGTTGACGGCGCCCACGACGGAGACGTTCGGCATGTTCTGCGCGGGGATGTGCACGTGGTCCCCGGGGCGCGCCCGGATGTTGTGTCGGGGGTCCCCGGCCAGGGCTCGGACGAGGCTGATCGGAAGCTCGTCGCCGTCTCGATGCACGGTCGCGCGTTCGAGGTCGGCGAGGTCGAGGTAGTCGCCTTCCTGGCTGACCTCGATCCTCGGACCTCCAGCGCCGGCGACGAGGTCTGCGATGCGCGCGCCCGGCCCCACGGAGACCTGCCCCGGGGTCGTCACCGCCCCCAGCACGGTAGCGAGGTGCCCAGCGGGGTCGGCTACGGAGACGTTCACCCGCACAAACCGGTCGAAGCGCTGCATCGCCTCTTCGAGGCGCGCTTCGGCCTCGGTGAGGCCTTCACCGCCAACCGACACGTCTCCGACCAGGGGCACATGGATGCGGCCCGCTTCGTCCACCACCACTCCTTCGAGGATCGTGGTCTCGCTCGAGATGGTGGTGATGGTCAGCACATCCCCGGGGAAGAATGCGAAAGGCGTGGGTTCCCCCTCGTCCATTCCGGCCCGCTCCGCCCGCGGCAGCGGGTCGGCGCCCGCCTCGGTAGGAACCGTAGGAGCCCGGGGAACGCCGCTCCCGCATCCCACGACCCCAAGCGCCAATATGAGCACCAGCCGCGACATTCGGCGGACGGTATCACGAAACCAGGTTATACCAGCAGCCTGCGCGATCGTCGGGGCACCCGACGGGGGGCACGACGTGTTCGATCTCGACGACGACATCAAGGGGAATGCACGAACCGACGCCGGGCGGCCCAACGCTCCTCGTTATGGCCAACCGGTGGAAATCGGCCGCGTCCTCCGGTCATTGATTCGCAAGCGGTGGCTCATCCTCGCAGGCGCCTTCGTCGGCATGGCGGCCGGAGTGGTGGTCGCGAAGACCATCGTGCCCCGGGTCTACGTCGCCGAGACGGTGATGGTCTGGGAGACCGACGAAGGACGTGACGCGCCCAATGTCCGCGAACTCCGCACCTTGGTCGACTCCGTCAAGCTGACCACGAACCTGGCATTGGTCCGCAGCACCCTCGCCATCGAGGCCACCCTCGAAGGGATCGCGGCGAGCCTGGACGTGCACTTCGACCGCGACAGCAACCTGGTGATCGTCCGTGCCGAGGCCGACTCCGGTGCCCGGGCCGTCGAGCTCTCGGAAACGGTGGTACAGGTCTTCCTCGATCACCAATCGGAGATCGCCGGCGAGCGCCTCCAGGAAGACGTCGAGGCGAGCCAGGCCGACGTCGAACGGGCCCGCGAACGCCTCGGCGTGGCCCAGGAGTCCTACGACGCCTTCCGCCGCGAAAGCGGCGTGTCGGACCTTTCCCTCGAACGGGGACAGGCCATCGAGCTCACCGCTAGCCTACGCGCCCAGGCCGAAATCGCTCGAGCCGACGGCCAAGCCGCGGAGGCCCGGAGGAGCGTGCGCAGGTCGAGCACCCGGGGCGGCGGATCGACCCACCTCCGCGACCTTCGGCGGCGGCTCCAGCTCGCGCGGTCTCGTCTCTCCGAAGATCACCCACGGGTCCAATCCCTCGCCGCCGAGGTCGCCGCCGTCGCAGCGACCGAGGTAGATACCGGTGGCCGCGCCGCTAGCGGCAGCACCTCGGCCGCCCGGGACCGTGCCGCCGCCCGAAGGCGCCAGGCGACCTACGAGCGCCTCCAGGCGGACGCCCGAGCGCGGCTGACCGAACTCTCTGCCGTCGAAGGAGAAGCGAGCGCCCTCCTGGCGTCGGTCCGCGTCGCAGAAGGCCACGTCGCCGACGTCGAGGCAGACCTCGCCCGCGCCCAGGACGACGCCCGGGGCGCGTCCCCAGGGTTCCGAGTCGTGGCCCAACCCATCCAGCCCGAGGAGCCGACGCGGTCCTATCGCAAGCCCACGGCGATTGGCCTGCCCATCGTCTTCCTCTTGGTCCTCCTCCTGCTCCTCGTCGCCTACGAACTCAAGGGCCTGCGCGTGAAGACCGCGAACGAACTGGCCTACTGGGGCAAGGCCCCGGTCGTCGGCAGCACGACCTGGCCCAACTCATCTCACGAGCTCTCGGCGATCATTCACGAGATCGCCGAATCCGGCGACCGAGCCGGAGGCCGAACCTT
>JAFDCW010000478.1:4662-8616 GCA_019312705.1 Deltaproteobacteria bacterium | reverse complement strand
GAGGAAGGCGACGAGGGCCTCTAAGTCGTTGGCGGAGAGGTGGGAGATGCCGCCGTGGGTATTGGGCTGTCCGTCGCGCTCGTTGAGGGCGCGCTCTCCGTCGCGCAGGGCTGCGTGGCCGGGGGTGGCGAGGACCTCTCGGAGGGAGCGGGCGGTGCCATGGTGTAGGAAGCGGGTGCGGTCCCAGGCTCCGCGGATTTGTGCCACGCCGACCCGCAGGCCGCCTTCGTTCTGCCGGGAGGTGGGGAAGGTACCCAGGAATGCGGGGTTCACTCGGTCGACGTCGTTGCCCCAGGGGTCACGGTTCGGGGTGACGAGGTAGGGGAAGGTGATGGGCCCCGGCGCGTCGGTCACGGCCGTCGGGAACGCGGTGGAGGTGACGGGCAACGGGTGGCATCCGTTGCAGCCCGCCTCCGTCGAGGCGAAAATCGCGGCGCCGCGGCTCACGTTGGCGGATGGAAAGGCGGCGTTCGGGTTGGGCAGAGCCCGGGGTCGCGCCAGCAGGAAGGTGCCGAGGGCCCTCGTGATGCCGTCGAAGCCGAGGCGAATCGGCCGGCGCACGATGTTGCCGTCCGGGCCGACGCGCTCGGCGAAGAGCGCATCGCCAAAACTCTCGTCGCGGCCCAGGACCCGGCGGGCAGCTTCCCGGAAGTGCTCGTCACGGGTCAGCGCCGAAGCGCCGTAGGCCCGCTCGGCGCATTCCGGCGGAGGGTTGGTCAGGCATTCGAGCACATGGTCGCAGCCCTCGAGGCCACCGTCGTCCACGCACTCAGCCCGCGATGGGTAGAGGGACCAGACGCGCGTATCGCTCTGCTCGCAGCAGAAGTTTTCTTTGCGCGCGAACTCGTTGATGACCGGGAAGAAGTTCTCTTCGCCCATGCCCGCTTCCACGAACCACGGGCGGCTGTCGTAGGCCTGGCGGTAACTCATGATGAGGCGCACGCCCCAGGTCGGGGTCTCGAGGAGCGGCATGCTCACCGCCTTGGCGATGGGCGTGCCCTCCCGGTGGCAGGTCACGCAGGTCTGGTCGCCGTCGACGGTGAAAGCGGCGGTCACCGTGTTGAAGGCCTCTCCCAACTCCACGTCGGTCGCCGGGAAGTCTCCCCCCGATACGTCGCCCACCACCTCGGTCTGGGCTTCGGCCGAGGGTGGTCCGGTGAGGTCGAGGGCGGTCAGCGTCTCACTCAAGCGGTCGAGGACCACCAAGCGATGCCCGTCCCGGGTGGCGACCGCGTCAATCGCCCCGAATCCCGTCGCATAGAGCCCAGTCTCGGCGGTGCCGCGCGCTCGGGCATGGCGCCCGCCACGGTCCACGTCGAACGCGCAGGCATGAACGCGACGCGTTCTCGCGGCCACGCATCGACCGGTGCGAGCTCCTCGCCCGCTTCGGGTCGTTCCGGGTCTACGTCTCGGTAGTCTTTGCAGCAGATGGTGTCCGACGTGTAGCGGTGCATGCGCTCGAGGTCCGAGAGCGCGAGTACGTCGATCTCGTTCTGCACATCCTGGAAACCGACGTTCGCCGTGTTGTCTCCGGGGGCTCCGTCGTGGTCGCCGTCGAAGCCGTCGTCGGGGGGGTGGTTGCTGCCCGAACCCACGTGCAATACGTAGATGAAGTCGCCCGCGATGACGGCGTCGATGACTGGGGAGTTCGGTTCGTAGACAGCCACCGCGGTCCACCGCGCGACGTCCACCATGGTGAGGGCCATCTCGGTTTCGCTGGTGACCAGGAGCCGCGTGCCATCTGGGGTGAAGACGACCCGTCGGGGGTTGGCGGGCACCGGCAGGCCGACGGAGTCGGTGCCCGTCCGGAGGGGATCGAGGACCTTCGCCGCGAAGCGACCCTCGGTGACCTCGACCTCCCACCGGAGCAGCGAGTCCTTCCAGCGATTGGCGAGCACCGCCAAGCGGCCGTCCGGGGAGAAGGCCACGGCCTCGGTGTAGTAGGGGACTGCTACCTCGGCGACGACTCGGCCCTCATCGAGGTCCACCACCGATGCATAGCGGGCGAAGCGGTTGGTCACGACGAGGAAGCGTCCGTCCGGATGCAGGGCGAGGCCCATCGGCCCGGGCCCGACCTCGATGCGTCGCTCGGTGGCCAGCGTCTCGGCGTCGACGATGGCCACCTCGCGGCCGGGGTCGTTCTCGGGCCCCGTGAGGGCGACGATGATCCGCTCACCGTCCGGGTGGGCGAGCATCGCCGACGGCCGGTCGCGGTGGGGCTGCTCCGACCACAGGGGGTCGTCGGGCCCAAAGGGATTGTCCACGGGTACGAGCTCCCGCGGCGCCTCGGGGGCGCTCGGCGGATCACTGCAGCCGGCAAGCTGCCCCTGCAGTGTCAACAGGACCGCCAAAGCGGCCCACCGCATGGCCCCTCGCCCCATCACATCGTCTCACATACGACGGCCCCATCGGGGACGCCGCCGTCGATGGTGCCCGCATCGGGGATGATGATGTCGGGGTCGACGCAGTCGTCCTCGTCGACGAGGGTGAGCCCCGTAGTGGCGGTCCCGGTGCAACCCCCGGACCGCGCAATCAGCTCCACCTGCACTTCGCGGCCCACCAGCTCCGAGGCCGGGGCGTCGTTGAAGAAGATTAGATGGTCTTCGACGATTCGGTCTCCGCCGGTCCCATCGACGATGGGCATGCGCCGGTTGTTCTGGCTCAGCTCGATGTCGGTGTCGGTGACGCTAATGAAGGTCGTGAGATCCGCGGTGTCCGCGGCCGGGCCGCTCACTTGGAGGGCCAGGGCGATCATCCGGAAGCCCTGAAATCCCAGGATGAGCTCGGTGTTCTGCCCGCCGGTCACCGGGGTGAACGAGTCGCGGTCGCCGGTGCCGATGGCGATGGCGAGGGTGACGTCGCAACTCGCGTCCATGCCGGCGTCCGTTGCCTCGTTGGGGTCGCAGGCCGATGCGCCGGCGAGGGGAACCGCCAGCAACAAGTTCAACAGGACGCGCATAGTCGTTCGGAACATCAGATTACCTCTCTATGGATAGGCCGAAGCCCACCGTCACCGAAGTGCGTTGGGGAAGGACGGGCGTATCGAAGTAGCGCTGCCACTTCACCTCGCCCCGGAGGTCGACGCGCCACGCGAAGCCGAGCCAATCCCCCATCTCGTATTCGACCCTCGCGCCCCCGGCGAGGTACCAGCTGTGGGCCAGTTCGCGGTCTTTGGTCCGGATGTCGGGCACGTAGGGCAGGGTGCTGTACGTGCCCTGGTAAAAGGACGCGGCTCGCTGGGCGTAGAACCGGCCATTGAGCGAGAGCAGCCATCGATCGCTTACCTCGGCGGCGGCGCGCGTGCGCACGGTGTGCCCCGCGACGCCCCAGTCATCCATGTGGAAGCGGTAAGAGCCGCGCAGGAAGAGCCAGTCCTCGGGGGCGAGGCGCAGGCGGCCCCGAAGCGCACCCCGAAGGCGTTGGTCGGGAACCTCTTCGGTCACGTACACCACCGATTGGCCGGAGCCGGACTCGATGGGCACGTAGCGGTAGGGGTTCTCTTGGTAGCCGTCTTTCCATTCGACGGCTCCGACGAGGTCCATCACGGCGACCGGCGAGAGCACCGCGGTCCACGAGAGCTCGCTGGCGAGGTTGGTCACGTGCCCCACCCAGTCGATCTCGCCGGTTCGGCCGACAGAGTAGTAGGCGGCCGCCAGCGAGAGCCCCACGGTGTGGATGCGCCGGTCGTCTTCAACTGAAAGTGACGCGGCGCCGGAGTGCGTCATGTAGTCGGGTGAATAGCTGATGCCGTAGCCGAGGCCGAGATGCAGCGTGCGGGTCAGATCGTGGGTAACACCGAGGCCGCCCCCGTGGCGCGTTTCATCGAAGCCGTGGGGGCTCGCGCTGGTACGCACATCGACCGTTGCCGCGCTCACCACGTCCGCGTCGTAGCGCGCCGAGACGTGGGTCTCTTCCTGGACCGCGACGAGGGCGGTGGCGACGGGATGCACGACG
>JAFDCW010000478.1:0-4624 GCA_019312705.1 Deltaproteobacteria bacterium | reverse complement strand
CAGCCCGTCGTCGTCGGTGTGCACGAAGACCGAGGTCCCGACGCGGTCATCGGCGTGGGCGCCGGCCGCCGTCAGGACCAGCACCGCCACCAGGGCGGCACGTGCACGGCGTTCAATTGCAGCCACAGCCGCCTCCGCCGCTCGCGCCGGGGGTCAATGCGCCTTCGCGCGCGCCCGCCTCGTGGGAGGCCATGTTGTCTGCTTCGGGCTCGGCGCCCTCGCGCATGGTCCGGTGGGAGAGTCGCCCGCGCTCCCAGGGCTGCACCGTCGCGCAACCGGCTAGCATCAATAGCGCCGCCAAGGCCCCCACGACGAGGGCGGAGAGCCAAGACCGGCGCGGGCGGCGCATGCGGTTGCTCGGGCGACCGGCCATCATGGCAGCCCTCCGTCGACCGGAGCCCGGCCGCTGAGCCACCGCTCGAGGGCGAGGCAGGCGGGATCCGTCCAGTCCACGTAGACCTCACCGCCTCCGTGGGCACACCCTCCGGCCTCGAGGGCGAGGGGCTTGCAGAAGAGCTCCGAGCTTTCGAGCGTTGAGCCGTGGGCAAAGGCCGCCAGGCGTCGTGCGTTCTCCGCGACCTCTTCGTAGGTCAGGGGCTCGTCCAGGTGCAGCCGGCTCGCATCGGCGCGGTAGTGACCTGGCGCGTAGAGGCGCAGGCGTCGGTCCGCGCGCCCATGACATCCCCCCGAGGCGCAGCGTTCGGCGACGTGTGGCTGCACGTTGGTCGCATAGGCGTCTATGGGCCCCGCCTCGAGGAGCGTGAGCGTCGCCTCTGGGCCGTCGCACCCGGCGGTGCTGGAGCTTGCCAAGACGACCAAGCCCACAACCGCGCTCAACTGCACCGCGCGCATCACGGCTCCTCCCGAGCGCTCGCGTCGTAGAAAGCGCCGGACTCGATCCACTGCGCGACTGTCCTCACCAACGAGTCGTCGGCGCCCCCCGGCGGGCACATCCCGAGAATCGGCGCCTCGGCTTCGAGCTCTTCCCCGACCAGGCGCTCCACCAGCACGCTCCGGCGAGCCCGGAGCCCGTCACGGTCGATGAAGCGGGCCATCAGTTGCTCGTAAGCCGCGGAGAATCGACCTCTGCCGGCGCGCCCGTCGAGGGGGAGGCCTGCCGCAGGGGCATCTCCGCCGTGGCAAGCGCTTGCGGTGCACGTCGCCTCGAAGAGGGGCGCGATGCTCCCGTCGTAGTCGACGGCGGCGCCCACCATGGGCATCGTCGACGGAGGCAGTGGAAGTCGCCGGTCGCGGTTTCGGTAGGTCGCCATGGTCACCGATGCGGCACTGATCGCGTCCGGCTCGAGGCCGAAGGCGTCCTCGGGTCGCCCGGACATGGAGCCGTGGCACCCCGTACAGTTGTGCGCGTAGGTGTCGGCGTTGGTCCCGCCCGGCACCGACTCGGCGCCCTCGGCGAAGAACCAGCGGTCCAGTTGATTGCCGACCACCATGCCGCGGTCGTCGAGCCACTGGAGCAGGATGGGGGTGCGCGCCGGCACCTCGAGCCAGGCCGAGCGATCGCCGGGCAGGGTGTGCTCCGCGAGGACTCGGGCCGGGGGACGGCTCGTGAGCCCGACGGTCGTTCCCCCGTCGTCGTAGAAACCGAAGTCCGCCGCTGGCGGGCCCTCCCAGGCGAGCAGGCGCACGCCCCGGATCTCTTCGAGCAAGGTGCGCACGCCCCGGGGGCCGACGCGTCCGTAGAGGGTCTCGAGGACAGCCACGTCCCGGAGCACCAGGTAGCCCCGATCGAAGGTCGGGTCGGTGACCTCTTCGTGGCCGTCATCCTCTGGAGGCCGCACGAAGACCGGGGCCGGGGAACGGATGGTTTCGCCTCGCGCCGCGAGCAAGAGCTCGGCCGACCCGAGGGACGCGCCGCCGACTCCCCCGGCTAGGGTGACGAGGTAGAGCGCGTCTTCGCCGGGAGCTTCGGGCGAATCGGCGACCGCGAGGACTGTCCCGTCGGGCAGCACCGCCGGGTCACGCCACCGAGCGTTCGTATCGAGCCAGGTGACTGCGGGCCGGTACCCTCCCATGCTCACCTCGTCGACGGCATCCTCCGGCACGATGGGGCCGAGGGAGCGGTCGAGGACGCCCAGGCGTCCACGGTCATCGGCGACGTCTGTATTGTCGAGGCCGATCAGGACCTGGCGCCCATCGGGCAGGTCCCGGGCCACGAGCAAGGCGATGGGCGCGGTGCTGGCGCCGAACTGCACGTGGTACTCGGGCTCACCGTGGAAGCGGCCGTCGTGGCAGAGGGGGAATCGAAAGAGCACCCCCTCGTCCCCGGCTTCGCCCCGGCGACGGGTGCCGAAGACGAGCTCTCCTCGGGTCTTGCCCGCCGCGAGCATGGCCGGTGACATCTCTGGGGATGGGGTCCAGGTGAGTCGCTCGAGGCTCTGGTCCCGGTCGATGGCTACGATCTCCGTGGGCACGCCTTCCCCGTCGGCCCCCACCTCGCCGTGGCCGTCCCAGGCGGCGACTACGCGCCCGTCGGCGGCCCAGTTTGGTTGCACGAAGGAGCCGGGGTCGGTCTCTGGGGATACACGCCGTGACTCCCGGGTCCTGAGGTCGATCTCCCAGAGAGAAAAGCGTGTCTCGGAGCCGCGACGCATAGCGAAGACCACTCGCGCGCCGTCGTGGGAGATGGCCGGGTCGCGCAGCTCCGCGGGTCCCTCGGGGTGCAGCGCCGCTGTCAGGTTGTCTTCGTCTCCGGGGACCGGCGGGTAGGCCGCGAGGTAGACGTCACTGCCTGACGGTCCCGCTTCGATGCGGTAAGGCGTCCGGGCGGCGACGGGGCCACGCACGAAGAGCAGCGCCGACGGCACTTGCCCGTCCACGACGCCGAGGGCATCGCGTTCGGCCCGGGCCCAGGTGACCATGGCTTGGAAGTCGTCGGAGTCCGTGGGGCGGTCGAGGGGGGCATCGGAGAAGAAGGTGCCGTCACCGCCGCGGTGCACGAGCCCTCCGGCGAGGGGGCCGAGGGGTTTCCGGAGCAGGCGCGAAGAGAGGGGATCGGCGCCCCAGAGGTCGAGGTGCTTGCGGGCGGTTCGGTAGGCGGCGCGCACGTCCTGGGGGGCGAAGGCGCCGGTTTCCCGATCGGGGCGTCCCCGGAACGCGGTGAAGGCGACATCGGTCGGGCCGTGGCACCCGGCGAACCCGCAGCGGTTGGCCAAGACGGGGAGGACCGTGTCGGCAAAGAGTTGCTCTCGCTCGGTGAGCTCGAGGTCTTCTCCGCCGCTTCCATCGGCCTCGCTGTCGACCCACTGGGTCAGCGCGACGGCCGCCGGGTCCTCGGGGCCGCTGAAGAGGGCGCCCCCGACGTGAGGCCCCCCATCGGCCCACCGCGGCATGGGTATGCGGACCAGAGTCGAGAGCCCCGCCGGTTCGACGGTGACGATTCGCGCTCGGGCGACCTCCCGAGCGGCCGCGACGTCGGCGATGGCGCCGTCTCGGTCGAGCCGGAAGAAGAGGCCTTCGACGGTCGGCCAGGGCGTTCCTTCGTCCACTCCGTGGCAGGTCGACGATGCGCATCGGCTTTGAAGCACGGGGACGGCAACCCGCTCGAAGACGTCGTCAGGGCTGTCGACGCACCCCGCCGTAGCGACGCCCGCGAATGCCATCAGAAGTAAAGCGGCCCCACGCGCGGCGGCACCTTTTCGCGGTACCTCTTGCGGGCTCATGCCCTCAATGTGGTATCCGGAGTGGGCTCAGGATTGACGAGGATCAATCCCAACGACGTCTCTGAGGGCATCACCGCAACCGGTGACGGAGCGCCAACAAAGTCAGCGCACGACCCGGGCAAAATCGAAGGTGCTGACCACCCCCACGATGCCGTCTTCGACGAGGAGGATTCGGCGCACGCCCATGGAAAGCGCTTGCTGGGCCGCTCGATAGAGGGGCATCGAGGGCGGCACGGAAAGCACGCGCAGGTTCATGACTTCCTCGACCGGCGTCCTGGGATCGTGGGCGCGGGCGAGCAGGGCGTCGACCTGGGAGAAGGTCCCGAGGGGCCAGCCGCCCTCGGCGACGACCAGGCCGTGCTTGTTCGAAACCTCGAGGCGGTCCACGGCGAGGGCCAACGGATCGTCAGGGGAGACCCGGACGACGGACTTGGTCGCGATCTCGACCACCGGGGTGCGCACGCGCTTCTCGAGGACGGCGCGCATCAAGTCGCGAGTGGAAACGACCCCCACCGGCGCCCCGTCGCTCTCCACGAAGACCCGGTGGATGCGCTCATCGAGCATCTTTTTGGCGATCGTCGAAAGTGTCGTCGCGCCCGATACCGTGATCGGGTCCGCGGTCATGAGCTCGCCGACCGCTTGGTCGGATAGACGCAGGGTCTCTCCGGGTTCGGCGGACGAGGTCGAGAGGAGGTCGGTTCGGGTGACGACTCCAACCAAGGCGCCGCCGTCGCTGACGCCGACGGCCGATATCGAATACTGCTCGAGGATGCGTTCCGCATCGACGGCGGGGGTGGCTCGGTCGACCATGCGGACGGGAGTGGTCATCCATTCGGATGCGGGCGTTGCGAAGTTGCTCATGGGGAGGGAATTACTCGCGGAAAGCTGTCCGGCAAGTCCTTCTTCGCCCAAGAGCATCGTCATCGCTATTCGGGCTGCTACCC
>JAFDCW010000477.1 GCA_019312705.1 Deltaproteobacteria bacterium | reverse complement strand
GAGCGCGGCCCAAGCGAATCTCATGGAGACCCTCATGGGGACTCGACGGTGTGCGTGAGGCTCCGGGTATTGCGTGCGTAGTCGGTGGCCACGAGGGAAAGCTCGAGTCCTTCGGCGGCTGCCCCATCGGGAACCGGGACGGTCACCTCCCAGCGTTCATCCTCGGTTCGCACGAGAGAGTAGACATCTCGGTCGATACGCACGGTCAGGGACCGGACGTCCACCAGGTCCATGCGCACCGAGCCGGCGCTCGTATCGAAAACGTCTGCGACCGGGGTGGCCACCACGCGGACCAGGCCCGCAACGATCCCTGCCTCGATGTCGAACTCCGGTGGCCGGCTGTCAACGCGGAACATGAGCGTCCCGCGCAACTCGGTCTGCCCCTGCTGCCGGACAAAGACCCGCATGCGGTACAGGTCGTCGGGGGTCTCCCGGGGAATCAGGAACCGACCAAACCAGAGCTGCTCGTCCTCGTCGTATTCGCATTGCACGATCTCGCCCCAGGGGAGCACCGCGTAGACCGCCTCCGCCGAGGGCGGGGCGTGGATTCGGATCTCGGGGTCCCCCGGCATGATGCGGTCCGGGCCGAGGGTGTCCCGCGAGACGAAGCTGGTGAACATGCTCGCGAGGCGATGCTCGGTGCCGAGGTCGATGGTTCGGCGCCGGATGTCCGTTCTCGCCGCGGAGTCGTCCTCCGCCCGGTACTCGCGCTCGAGGTCGGCGATAGCCGCCCGGGCCCATTCGACGGCGAGCGTGCGGTCATTCGTGGCCGCCTCTGGGGGCTCGATGCTCGTCTCGTGTTCGATGAGGCGGCCGTGCAGCTTGCCCCGGACCCGGACGGTCACCAACCCGTCCGCCTTGGCCAAGATGCGGACCCGGTCGCCACGAACGAGGCGAGTGGCCCCGAGGCCAAAGACCGCCCCTTCGGTCGCTCCGACGACCTCGACCTCGAGGTCCTCGATGACCGGGGCGGTGGCGAGTTCGACGATCTGCTCGACCGTTTCGTTACCGGCGTCCCCGTCCGGCACGTAGCGAATGGTGGCGTTCGAAAAGAGCGGTTCGACGGCAGCCTGGCGGCCCGGATAGTTGAAGAGGGCCATGATCGCGGTGACGTGGTCGAAGTCGTCGGCGTCGCTCACACCACCGACGGCGTCGAGGTCGTCCCCGATGGTCGGCTGACCGTCGCTCGCCAGGACCAACACCGGGGCCTCACTCTCGCGGGCGAGCTCCGCCACGCGGTCGATGGCGGCGGTCAGGTGGGTTTGTCCCGAAGGGCGCAGCTCAGCGATTTCCCGGAGGGCGCGCTCTCGTGCCGCCCCGAGAGGCAGAAACCCTTCCCAGGAGTGAACCGCATCATCGAAGACGACGATGGCGACCCGGTCGCTGTCGCGCAGTTCTTCGACGGTACGTCGGGCGATCTCTCGCGACCTCGCCATGGCCTCGCCGGCCATGGACAGCGAGCCATCGATGGCGAGGATGACATCGACCGGTTCGGTTTCGGCCTCGAAGGGGTCGTGGTTGAAGGAGAAGCGGGCCTCCACGTATCCGGTGTCCCCATTCAGGCGCGCGGCCCGGGCCGACAGATGGGTGGGCTCCGCCCGTTCGGTCCAGCGAACGACCAGGTCCTCGCCGAGGGGCGCCCCGGAACGATGAACGGCCACACGAGCCATGGCGCCCTGCCGTTCGATCTGCGCGTCCGGGTGGTTCGGGGTCACGAGACGAAGCAGGGGCTCGGCGCCGCGCACGAAGACCATCACGTCCAGCAGGCGGGGGCTCTGGGAATTGGAGTGGTGGGCGGGAAAGACGAAGTCCCGCTCGGGCCCCATCGGCGTGAGCGTCTGGACGTACTCGAGCTCCACGCGGCGCGAGGCGTTGGCGTCGATGGGAGACAACTCCATGGAGAAGCTTCGGCCGGATTGTTCGCCCAGGGCGGCGCGGTCCCCGGCCGCCACCGCCTCCTCGAACTCCTCCCGGGCATCTTCTTCGGCCTCCACCGTGGCCTCGATGCGGCGCCCGCCTCGGTAATCGGCGAGGGAGGTGATGGCCGCGTCGGCGGGCAGCGGGAACCGATAGGTGAGGCTCACCTCCGTATCCAGGTCGTTCACGAAGACGTCCGTCACTCGAGTCGTCGCCACGTCGTTGTCCACGCGGACCACGATGCTCGAGTAGGCGAGGCGAGCGGTCCCAGCCCCAGCGGCGCGGGTATCGACGGCAGTCACGGGTGGCTCGACCGCCAGATACGGCACATCTGGCAGCCCACCAGCGATGGCCCCTTCGACGGAAGCTGCGAAGGCCTTCGTCGCCCCAGAATCCCCCGAAGACGCGTCCGAGAACGGGTCTGACGACGGGGCCCCGGAGCACGCAGAGAGAAGCCCAACCATGAGGATGAGTTGAGCTTTCATCGCTCCTCCTGGGCGTTGGCGGCGGTGGGCGGAATACTGACGAGGGCGAAACGCACCTGACCGCCGGGGGTGGGGCGAACACGCGCCCAACGCCGGGTTCCATCGGTTTGCACCGATTCGAGTTCGAGGCCCTGCTCCTGACCTCCGAGGACCAGTACGTGGTGGCTCGTGAAGTCCACTTCCGGAGGCGGGGGTCGGTCGTCTTCGGGCATGAGGCTCACGTGGGCAGACCAGAGGTCGTTCCAGGTCACCAGGTCCCGGACCCAGCGCACGTGACGCCCGACGAGGCCGCTTCGCTCGAGGCTCGGCCCCTCGGCCCAGGCAGTCGATTCGAGGGAGGTCGTCTCGGCGCTGTCGAAGTCGACACCTACCGCTTCCGAGTAGGCCCTGGTGGCGGCCGACACCGCAGCCGCAAGGGCGCTCGTCGGGGCGCCGCCGGCCCCCGATGTCCGGGCCATGCGCTGAAGGTTAGCAATGTCGAACTGCCGCCCCTCGGTGAAGCGGGCGAGGTCCGCAAAGGTGACCTCGGCGTCCCCGGTCAGGCGTCCGCAAGCCAAGGTGTGGATCACTATGTGTTTGCCGCGCGCGAGTTCAGCCAGGGCCCCTTCTGTGGGGGTCTCCGGGTAGTGCTTCGCCGGGGCGTCGCCGACGACGTAAAGAAGCCGAATGGCGTCCTGGTCGACGGGGCTCCAGGAGAGCCGGCCGATCGCCGCGTGCACTCCTTCGAGCAAGGCCTCGGGGGTGTCGCCCCCGCCCCTGGCCTGGGTCCCGTCCAGGTACCGCTGCATTTCGTCCACGTCGGTGGTGAAGTCGTGCACCCGCGTGACGTAGTCGTCGCTCTTGTCGCGGTACGAAACCAGGGCAAACCGAATATTCGGGGCCGGGTCGCCGCTTCTGAGCTCGTCGGCGATAGCGCGGATCTGCGCCCTCGCCTGGCCGATCCACGACCCCATGGACCCGGTCGCGTCGAGGGCGAAGGCGAGCTCGATCGTGGGGGCCTGGGTGCGGGTTTGGGCGCTGGCCTGGCCGGGTGCGACGAGCAGGAGGAGCGCCAAAGGGCCAAAGAAGGCGCACGAGTTTCTAATCATGGCGTCAGACACACGCAGGCGCCGTGCCACCGTTCAACGGCGGGTTTTGGCCGAGGAGAGAAGCGCCGGCGGGTCTACAGCGTGTCTAGGCCGCCACGACGCGTCACCCAGGAGACACACCGGAAGGACGCACATCACTCGCGACACGCCCCGCCCTCCTCGGGCATGCTTGGGCACACCGGCCCCTCAGCTTCGAGAACCGGAGGCTCGCTCCATGCCCCGAGGACATGTACTCCCCGATGCTCCGCCATCGCTGTCCGTCGATGGCCAGTGGCAGTTCGGCATCTATCGCACGCCCTTCGTCCGGGTAGAGCTGCCGGCCGGGGGCCTTCGGCGTCTTCGGCTGAAGGAGTGGCAGTACGTCTCCCTCACCACCGACGATTGGTACGTCGCGGTCGGCCTAGTCCAGGCGGGCTACATCGGCAGCGTCTTCGTGTATGTCGTCGACCGGTCGCGGGCAGATGCCGCGGTCGAGTATCGCTCCCTGTCACCCTTCGGCAGAGCCGTGCATTTCGCGCCGAGTTCGGTCCGGGGGACGACTTCGTGGAAGAGCCGGGACGCGAAGCTCTCGATCACGGCCAACGAGGGCTGGGACATCGACATCGACGTTCCGCTTGGCGGCGACCGCCTAGAGGGCCGCGCCCGCATCGAGCCTCAGGGTTCCCTGGCGATGCTGCACCTCCTCGGCCCAGGCCGGGTCGGCTATACGCACAAGGCGGCGGGGTGCCGGGCATCCGGTCGGCTCGCCCTCGGCGCGCGAACCATCGACCTCGACGGGGGCCTCGGCGCGAGCGACTGGACCCGCTCCCAGGCGAATCGCGTGACTACGTGGAAGTGGGCATCGCTCAGTGGTTTCTCGGCCGACGGCTCAGCCGTTGGACTCAACCTCTCGGCCGGGGTCTACGACGACGACCGGGGTCACTCGGTAGAAAATGCCTTCTTCATCGACGGCGAGGTGCGGCCCCTAGGGGGAGTGCGCTTCGGGGTGCCAGCAACCCCCAGAACCACCCCCTGGACCATCCAAAGTATCGATACCGACGAAGTCGAACTCGAATTCCAGCCCGCCGGGGCCGTCGAAGAACGCATGAACTTCGGAGTCGTACGGTCCGATTTCCTTCAGCCCTACGGCCGGTTCGCAGGTCGGG
>JAFDCW010000476.1 GCA_019312705.1 Deltaproteobacteria bacterium | reverse complement strand
CACCGTGCTCTCTACCGTGGTCAGCAGTCGCACCGCCGCGGGGTCTTCTGGGGGGTGGTCGGTGGTCGATGCGGGGGGGCTTTCGCTGTCCAAGGACTCCGGTCCTCGGGGCGCCGTCTCGACGATGGGCAGGATCTATGCGGACTACGACGCTGCGCGCCTCGATGAACACCGCATGCTCACGTCACTCAGCCAGGAGCACGGTGTGACCACCGGCGCCATGGCGGTTGGCGAGCGCATTCGCATCTTGCCGAACCACTCGTGCATGGCCGCGGCGTGTTTCGACCGTTACCACGTCGTGCGAGGAGGCCGCGTCGTCGACCTGTGGCCGATTCACCGGCAACGCTGACCCGCCGTTGGCCCGCGTCGTGCATCCCGTTCTTGCCGCAACAACGCCGAGGACCAGGGGGACGCCATGACACAGAACAATTCGAAGCAAGAGTGGGAGCAAGAGACCTACGATTCGCTCGAGCGCATGGCGTCGGGGCCGCCGCTGATACTGGCAGCCCTACCGTCGGTGACGACGGAAGAGCCCATCCCCGTCAGTGCTTCGATCGTTGACGCGGTGCAGGGTGACATCGAGTTTGACCTCGGCGCCTGGTGTCCGCGCCTCGCCTGACGCGGCGCGCCATTCGAGAGGCTTTCGTTCGGGGACTGCGTAAGGTCGGTGACGCGTCGTTTTGTCGCACCGCGCCAGCGTGGCGCATGACGCACCGCGCCAGCGTGGCGCATGACGCGCCGCGCCATGCTGCGCCGCAGCATGGACGACTAGTGCGTGATCCAGAGCCACGGAAGGTTTCTCGCTCTCCCTCGCGGCGTCAGGAAACCTCGAAAATGCGGTGCATTTCCATCGCCTTCCTTCCTTGCGAGGAAACCGCGGCCCGTCGCGATACTCCCTCCCGTGACTCTGCATCACACACCAGTCCCTCTCCGGCGATCAGTCGGGAGCGGGTGCACCGCGCACCGTCCGGTACGCTTGGTCGACGGCTTCTTCCGGCGTCGCCGCTGAGGGCACTCCCGCGGGGCCCCCATCGCCGATGACGACCACGGGCCGTCCGAGCTTCATGCCGAAGGCGATCTCGCTGAGCGTCCCCCAGGACCCGGGCAGAGCGACCATCGCATCGCAGGAACACGCGTTGACGTAGTTGCGCCCTTCGCCGAGGCCCGTGAAGAGGGCGACGTGCACGTGGTCGTTCGGGGGCGACTCTTCGGCGTCCCGCCCTGGCATGACCCCGATGACCATGCCCCCGTTGGTCGCGGCCCCCTTGGCCGCCGCGCGCATGACGCCGCCGCGGCCGCCCGTGAGCAGCACCGCGCGGTGGTGGGCGATGCGTTTGCCAGCGCGCTCGGCGAGGGCGAGCACGTCCCGGGGGGCGTCGTCGGCGCCCATGACGCCGATCACGATGCGATGGGTGCGACTCATGGCGCGCAGTCTACTCGCAGTCGCGGAGTCGGGCGAGGGACAGCGATCCGCCGGAGTTGATTACCCAGCCCGCATCGCCATTTGCAAACTGGAAGAAGTCGCTCGCGTTGGCGAGGTCGGCGGCCGGGACGTCTTCTGCGGTGCCGATCGGCGCGCCGTCGGCGCCCACGCGGAGCAGGCGGCTCGAGCCGCCGGAAGCCCATCCCACGACCGCGCCGACGTCGTAAGGGGCGATGTTCGGGGCGGTGTCGGCCGCGCTGTCAGCGGTCAAGAAGGAGACCGCGCCGGGGGTGGTGCCGTTGATGCGCACGATCGCCACGTCTTCCGACGAGCGGCGGTCGCCTACCGTGAACACAGCGAGGAAGCCTGAGCCGACCGGCGTGATCCCGCCGAGGTGGGCCGTATAGCCGCCGGAGCAGTTGGCCCGCTCGTCGCTATAGAGGAAAGTGCGATGATTGAAGTGCACGCCTCCGGGCGTTGGGAAGCAGTCCGACGCACAGAGCGGTCCGAGGTTCGTACCGTCGTGGGCGATGCGAACCTCCATCGAGTGGCTGCAGCCCCAGCCCCAGACCGTCCGGGCCGCGCTGCCGTCGGCGTCCAGGAGTCGAAGCTGATCCCCGTAGTGGGCAACGCCGTCAGACCAGAGACGCTGCACCGTGTAGTAGGCGGCCCATTGGGTTCCGGTCCACGTGAGGCGTCCGGCCCGGATGCCGGACCCGAACCACTCGTTCTCGGTCACGCCGTGATCGACCTCGCCGATGAGGAGTTCGTCGAAGACTGTTGCTCCGCCGCCGCCGATGCCCACCAGGTAGAGCGCGTCGCTGCCGCGGTTCACCAATACGCCGGTGGTCCCGCCGCCGACGGCGATCCCGTAGGGTTGAGTGCCGGTGATCACTACCGGTGAGCCAGCGGGGGTGCCGTCGCCCCCGACGGTGAGCAGGTTGACGCCGCTGCCGCCGCGCATGGCCACGACGGCGCCGTTGGCGGCGGTCGGCGCGGCGAAGACTCGGCCGGTGGCGCTCGTACCGGGGATAGCGGTGACGGTGAGGGCGGCGGCCAGGGTAGTCGTGCCACAAGCCCCAGCGTCGAAGGGAGGCGTCGAAGTGTCCACGGTGCCCGAGTCGGGGAGCGGCGCGCCATCGGGGAGGGTGCCGCCCGAGTCGGGGCGCGGCGCACCGTCGGGGAGGGTGCCGCCCGAGTCCATCGACACCGAGCCGTCGCCGCCACTGCCGCTGCCATCCAGCGTACCGACAACCCCGTTACACGCCGTCGACGCGATGACCAATGCTAGGAAGGCTAAGCGCATTCATCGAGCATACCGGACAACGCCTAGTATTCGAAGCGCCCGCCAAAATCGAAGCCGAAGGAGTCGTCCCCGTTCACCGACAGACGGACGTAGGGCTGAACCGTCATGCTGAAGATCTGAAAGCGCCCGGAGACGTCGGCCCGGCCCCGGGTGTAGACGTTTCCGCCTCGAAAGAGGGGGCCGTAGGAGAGCGCGATGCGCAGCTTCGGGATGGGATAGAACCCCGCGCCGAAGCCGACGAAGTAGTCGGCGTCGTCAGCGAACGGGAGGCCTATGGTCTCGCCGACGACCTCGACGGCCACTCCCCGGCGCCCCCGATGCACGTAGGCCTCGTAGCCGATGGCGAAGGTTGGGGCGATACCCCCGTCGTCGACCTCGGAGCCGAGTTCGAGGAAGACGTGGTGCACACGGTCGTAGTAGCTCTGCTCGTAGGCTGCCAGCTCTTCGTCTGAGGGCGTCACGCCGAAGGCGGAGAGCAGCAGGATGATGAGGGCGGCGATCATGAAACGGCACCCCATGGTACCGGCGTGGGCCGTGACCGCCAGAAGCCGACGGGGGTAAGCTCTCGGCTATGGCCGACCTCGACGAAATCCTGCGCGCAGCGAAATCCAATCCAGGCCCCGTCGTCTTGCTCACCGGAGCTGGGATCAGTGCCGAGAGCGGCATCCCGACGTTTCGCGGGGAGGAGGGCTATTGGCGCGTCGGATCCAAGAACTTCCAGCCCACCGAGATGGCGACCTGGGCGACTTTCTCGCGTATGCCCGACGAGGTCTGGGCTTGGTATCTGTATCGGAGGAGCATCTGCCGGGCGGCCGCGCCGAACGCTGCCCACCGTGCGGTCCGGGCCCTCGAAGAGACCCTCGAAGACCGCTTTGTGCTCATCACCCAGAACGTCGACGGCCTTCACCTGCGCGCCGGTAGCACGGCGGACCGCACCTACCAGATTCATGGAAACATCGACTTCATGCGCTGCGCCGACGAGTGTACGGAGACCCTCTACGCCATCCCCGACGAGGTCGATACGACCTGGGACAAGGGGCGGAAGATCGACCTCGCAACCCGGGAGCTTTTGCTCTGCCCGGCCTGCGGCACCCGCGCCCGGCCCCACGTCCTGTGGTTCGACGAGAGCTACGACGAAGTTCATTTCCGTTTCGAGAGCTCCCTCGCGGCGGCAGCGCAGGCCGCTATCCTCGTCGTCGTCGGCACGACGGGGCAGACGAACCTTCCCTTGCACGTCGGGTCCATGGTCGCCGGCCGTGGGGCGCCGATGATCTTCGTCAATCCGGAGCCGACGACCTTCACCACCATGGTGAACGACAATCCCCTCGGCCTTTTCCTCGAGGGCACCGCGGGGCAGCACCTGCCGGGGCTCCTGACCTCGATTGCCGATGCCCTCGTGACTCCATGAGCACCTACCGCGACTTGACCCTCCCCGAGGAAGGCTCGACGAGCGCTCGGGAGATACTCAGCCGAGGGCTCGAGACCCTGGTCGAGGACTTTCGCCGGTTGCCCTTGGGACTCGCCGCGGCCGGGCGTCCGCGCGCCTCATTCGCCGCCGTGAAGCGGGCCCTAGCCCAGGTTCTCCGCGAGGATCCAGGCGCGGCGTTTACAGTGCTCCGGCGGCCCACCGTGGGCGTTCTGATTCGTGCCCTTCGGGGTCAGCGGCCCGGGTCCCCCGAGGTCTCTCGGTGGGTCGACGACCTCACGGCGACCCTCGCCCTCGAGTTCGCGGCCCTCGGCGTGCTGCCCACCTCCATCGAAACCCCGGCGCCGGCCCATGTTCCGTGCCTGTCTCGGGGCATGGTCCTCGTCACCCCCGAAGGGGTCGAAACTCTACGGTTTTCCCCAGGCGAGGTGGCCTGGGCCTCTTCGGCGGGGCCCCGCGTGGTCGACCTCACCGGCGACGATGCCTCTCTTTGGCAGGCCTACGTGCCCGTCGGCGAGGAGTGTCACCTCGCCCTCTTCGACAACAACCCCCTGGCCCTCGACGAGGCCCACCCGGACAAGGATGGCAACGCCCTCGACCTCGGCGGGCGGTCCGTGGAGAGCTGGGTCGCCGCGCTCCGGGAGGCCTTCGGCCTCATCGAGGAACATCTACCGACGCTCTACGGCGAGCTCGCCCTTTACATCCAACAGCTCGTACCCGTCGGCGTAGACGACCACGCTCACCTCTCGGCCTCGTACCAGGAGGCGATCGGCACGATCTACCTATCGCTGCATCCACGAGTGATGACCATGGCCGAGGCCGTCATTCACGAGTTCAGCCACAACAAGCTGAACGCCCTCTTCGAGGTCGACCCGGTCCTCGAAAACGCATTCAGCCCGCTCTTCGCATCTCCCGTGCGCCCAGACCCGCGACCGCTGCACGGCGTGCTGCTCGCCGTGCACGCATTTGTCCCGGTCGCCCGTTTGTACGAAAGGATGATCGAGGCGGGCCATGCGCTCGCCGAGCGCCCAGATTTCTTGGAGCGCTTCGAAGCCATCAAAGAGAAGAATCGCGAGGGGGCGGCCACGATTCTCGACAACGGGTGTTTTACGGCGGTTGGGGAGGGGGTTGCCGAGGAGATTCGACGGTGCATTGAGCACTTCGGCTGAGGTCGGCGACGGACACGGGAACGGCTAACGACTGATCACAAGTTGAGGCTCGCCTTTGCGGCAATCCACCCGGCCTCGAAGGCGAGCATCTCGGCGTATCCCTTTGCGAGGGTCTGCCATC
>JAFDCW010000475.1 GCA_019312705.1 Deltaproteobacteria bacterium | reverse complement strand
GGTAGTGGTCGAACGCATCGATGAGCACCGCTTCGAGGCCTGCGGCGCGGGCGCCGTCGACATCGACGGCGGGCACGTCACCGACGTAGAGGGCGTGCTCGGCGTGCACGTCGAGGGCTTCGAGGGCGAGGGCGAAGATCGCCGGATCGGGTTTGGAGATGCCCACCACCCCCGAATCGATGATGACGTCGAACTGCGCGGCGAGGCCCACCGCTTCGAGCAGTTCCTTCACGGCACCTTCGGAGTTCGAGACGACGCCCATGGTCAGGCCCGATGCCTGCGCTTCGGCGAGGGCCGAGGGCAGGCCGTCGGGGACGCGCCGCCAGAGGTTGAACTCATCGTGGGCGGTTCTGAGTTCCCGCGCGAGGTCGGGGGCGTCGTCGGGTGCGAGGCCGGCGGCGGCGAGCAGCGACTCCATGTAGACGTACCAGCCATCGGCATGGCGTTGCGTCTCCACGAGGAATCGCTCGTAGCGGTGCTTGGCAGGCCCCTGGGCCCGTCGAAGCGCCGCAGGGGTCACGCGGACGCCGGCCCTCGCCGCGAGCTCTTGGGCGACCGCCTCTTCGTCGAGGAACGCGAGAGTATTGCCGACGTCGAGGAGCAGCGCCCTGGGTCGGCTGGGCAGCGACACGGGGTGTCGCGCTAGTGTGTGATGCGGAGGCACGGGAGGGAGGATCGCGACGGACCGCGGTTCCCTCGCAAGGAAGGCGGCCGAAGGAAATGCACGGCATTTTCGAGGTTGCCTGACGCCGCGCGGGAGCCGCGGAACGAGCGAGGAACCTTCCGTGCCTCTGGATCGCGCACTAGAGCAAGTCGAGGAGCCGCCGGGCGCGATCCCCGGCGGTCTCGAGGAGCGACTTGGCCTCGTCGTCGGGGATGTGCAGCCGGCCGGCGAGGTCTCCGAGGACCTTCACCTCATCGTCGGTCTGGCGACCGTCGATGTAGGTCACGATCACCGCGTGCTGCAGGAGCAGCCTCCGGTCGTGGGCCGAGAGGTCGGTCAGCATCACGTCGTCGAGGGTCCGAGGAGTCTTGGCGTAGGTGCGGATTGACTCCGCGTCGTCGCCTTTGATCTCGAAAGCGGAGAGGAGGGCCTCGATGACCTCCACCTCTTCGTCATCCATCCGGCCGTCCGCCCAAGCGACCGCGACCAGAGACTTCACCATGGCTTCCTGATGATCCTCCATGGACCCCTCCTCTTGAAGGCGCCGAGGCTAGCACCGATGGGCGCCGCTGACTGCCCCGGCGGGCATAATTCGCAGGGCAATCGCAAACTCGCCCCGTCGCCCTGAGCCCCGCCCAACGGAATCACGGGACACCTCACTCGTCGGCGGCCTCCTGAGCGAAGGGCGGGAGGCCCCGTTGGTTCGTATACTCGTCATTGGTCACGGGCCCTTCGTTGAAGAAAAGTACTACGCCCACCCCGAGGAAGAGCAGCACGAGTCCGCCGATAATTGCCGGCCGACCGAAGGTGTCTGCCGTTTCGCTCCGCCACCGCGCCCGCGCCCGGCGCCGCTGCTCTCGCTCCGTCTGCTTCCGTGAGTCCTCGCGGCCGGAGCGCACGTCCGCGACCTCCCCCTCCTTCTGCTCCAGGACCTGCCGCGTTTGCGCATGGGCCTCGCGTTCCTCCTCGAGCTCTCGCTCGAGCCCCTCGACCCGGTGGCGCAGCGCTTCGTTTGCATCGCGAAAGGCCATTGCCCCGCAGTGTATCGCACCGGTGGAGTCGTGAGGGGACGTCCCGGTCAGGGCTCCGCGCAACCTTCGAGCGAACCACGCAGATTGCCGCGGTCGTCGACCACGCAAGAGAGCGACGCGCAGCGTTCCCGCATGGGGTCGCCTTCGTTCATCCAGGCGTCGTAGGACCCTGAGAGGACCTCGACGGAACACCCGCCGGTCGAATCGCGGGTAACGAAGTAGTCGAAGAGCACGTTGGACGCCGCCGCGAAGAACACCGCCCGGGCGTGGGTTTCCGTGCACGTTCGGTAGCTTTCGCAGAGGCAATCGAGGGAGTCCCATTCGGGTACGTTCGCGGGCTGGGCGAAGAGCGGTGAGGCGCCGCATCCACACGTTTGGGAGAGGTCGAACTCGGCCGCGAGGGCGACGGCGACGTCCCCGTGCCCCGTGTCCTCGAAGACCCCGCGGGCCCCCTCGCTACATTGGGGATCCTCGAGGGGCGGCACAGGGGCCGCTTCGTCATCGAGTCCAGGACCGCGCGGCTCAGCTCTCGGCGACGGACCGTGGCTCAGGCTGCATGCACAGCAGAGGGGCAAGAGCACGAGGAAGACGGAGGATGACTTGCCAAGGTGTGCCATGCGTCGCATCGACTCCAGTGGGCAGCAAGATCGGCGCCAAGGCGTGCTGAGCAACGCGAGGACATGCGAGGACATCCTCGCGAAACTTCCGTATCGCGACGACGGATTTTGCGATCCCCCAACTACAATTTCCGCGAGCGCGGCCCCACACGGGGTACGCTCCCGCCATGAGCGAGGACAACTTCGTCGACCGCCTCTTCGGCCACCTGCCGTCCGTCGGAACGAGCTTCAACTTCCAGTCCTGGCGTCACGCCGGCCGCCCCACCAATGAGGGCGTCGGGGTGCTTCCCCACGCCGACGTCGACGTCGACGCCGTGGCCTCTCGGGTGATGGACGTCGACCACTACGTCGGCAACGTCGACTACGTCGACGAGTGTCGAAGCATCACCGACTCCGCGTACACGCCGCCCCAGTCCGTGCGTTTCTATCAACGGGTCAAGATTCCGGTCCTCGGCTCCATCCACCACGAATTGGTCCTGAACGACCTCGGAGACCGCGATGGATGGCGGGTCTTCGCGTGGAGCCTGCATGACGCAACCGACAACCTCGAGGGCAAGAAAGCCGCCCGTTCGGACTACAACGTCGGCGCCTGGCTGCTCAGGCCGAACGCCGTCGCGTACGCGCTCAGCAGCTCCCCCCGCAAGAGCGACGTGGGCCGCCTAAAGTACGCCGCCCTCACCAGGGGCGCAGATGCCGGCGCGCCGAAGGTCGTCCAGGCCAACATCGAAGGCATGCTTCGGTGGTCTGAGCGCTGAATCGGTGAATCGGCTCGGGACGCGACCCTTTGCATGAGCGGTGGGCCGCGCGAGCTTGAGCACGAGCGGTGGGGCTGTTCGCTGGGTTGACGGCGTGCTCGGGGGTGCCTCCAGCTCCAGGGGCTTTGTTACGCGGTGAGCGGAGTTGGCGCTGTGGAAGGCGGGATTGGTGTCGCGGGGGGCGGAAGGTGCTCGGGGGCCGGACGCTTTGACTTCCGCTGGAGGCACCCCCAAGCACGCCTGATATTCCTGAGGAGAGCCAACTGTTCTTGAGATGGTGGTCTCCGGTGACCTCGTTGATGGTTGTGTGTAGTGGGGATGGCCGGTCCCGGCGGGGGCCCCTGCGAAAGCTAGGAGCGGAGCAGACGACTCGCCGGCGAGACCGATGATCCCAGTCTAGTGCCACCACCACCCAAGGTCCCCGGAGACCCCCATCTCAGCCGAAGTTCACCAGGCTCAGGTCAATTAGGCGTGGGTGGGGAGGTCTGCGAGAAGGCGTCGGGCGACGTCAGTCGACCAGAGCCGGATTGCCGACAGGTGCCTCCAGCGGAAGTAAAAGCGTCCGGCAACCGAGCACCTTCCGCCCCCCGCGACACCAATCCCGCCTTCCACAGCGCCAACTCCGCGAACCGCGTCACAAAGCCCCCTGGAGCTGGAGGCACCCCCGCCCACGCCGTCATCGCCCTCAACCGCGTTCAATCACGCCGTCATCGCGCTCACTCGCTTCATCCTACGCAGCCCGCTTCGCCGAACGACTCGTCCATCACGCCTTCCGGTCCCCAGAAGCCAGGCCCCGCTTTCATACAGGCCAAGAGCGCCTTACAGTCCGCGGACTATGACCGAAAACCGGTATGGAGCGCCTTTCGCTCCCGGCGGGCCCACCGCCATCGATGCTCAAATCGCCCAGAAGCTCCTCGCCACGGCCCTGAGCAAGGGCGGGGACTACGCAGACCTCTTCTTCGAATACGAGGTCGGCGGAAGCTACTCCTTCGACGAGGGCATCCTCAAAGCCGCCGGCCGCGCCGTCACCATGGGCCTCGGGGTCCGCGTGATGAAGGGCGACGCGACGGGCTATGCCTACGTCGAGGAGCTCACGATGGAGGCGATGGAGGGGGCTGCAAAGACGGCTGCTCAGATCGCCGACGGGGGAGGGGCGCCGGCACCGGTCGGACTTGCCGCCCGTGATATTGGGTCTCGATACAGCGCCGATTCGCTCTCCCTCGACGTTCCGGGCAAGGACAAACGCGATCTTCTCGAGCGCGCCGACAAGGCCGCCCGGGCTGCGGACTCCCGAGTCGTCCGAGTCGACGCCTCCTTTCACGAGCAGATTCGCGAGATCCTCATCGCGACCAGTGACGGCAAGATGGTCCGCGACCGTCAGCCGATGCTGCGCTTCGGTGTTCGAGCCATCGTCGAAGAGGGCGACAAGCGTCAGTCCGGCTCGTCCGGCGGCGGTGGTCGGTTCGGGATGGAGTACTTCGAGGCCAAGACGCCGGAGTGGCACGCGGACGAGGCGGTGCGCCAGGCCGTCGCCATGCTCGACGCCCGAGAAGCCCCCGCCGGGGAGTTCCCGGTGG
>JAFDCW010000474.1 GCA_019312705.1 Deltaproteobacteria bacterium | reverse complement strand
CATCGAGCTCCGGGTCACGGCGGAGGCCATCGCTCAGGTGATCGAGGTTTACGGCGAGGCGCCGACGTCGGGCATCGTGGCGGCAAAAGTTGGCTGGCACCGGGGCGTCGTGGGCATCACGGCTGCACGCCTCGTCGACCGCTTTCAGGTACCGGTGGCGGTCATCGGAATCGACGACGGGGTCGGCCACGGCAGCTGCCGGACCCCCGATGGGTTTCAGCTCTACGACGCGCTTTCCGCCGCGAAGTCGTCGTTGATCACCTTCGGCGGTCACCAGGCGGCGGCGGGGCTTTCGATCGAGGCCTCGAGGGTCGATGCGTTTCGGGCGGACTTCGGCGACGTGTGCACCCGGCTGCTCGCCGATACCCCACCGGCACCGGGGCTGACGGCAGACGTCGCCATCGACGGCAGCGTCTTCACCATCCCCAGCGCCCGGGACCTGCTGCTGCTCGAACCGGTGGGCGAGAAGAATCCCGAACCGCTCTACCTCTTCCGCGAGGCCGAGGTGCTCTCGGCCCGAGCCGTCGGTCAGGGCGGCGCCCACCTGAAGCTCCAGCTGCGCACCGGCGGCAAATCGCTGCGCGCCTTTGCCTTCGAGCTGGGCCACCTCGCGAAGGGCCTCGGCAAGAAGGTCCCCGTTGCGGGCAACATACGCCTCGACGCCTACACGGGTGGCGACGCGGTGGAGCTCAGGGTCGTCGCGATCGGCTGAGTTACTTCGCGGTCCACTTCGCTGGGCGCTTCTCGAAGAAGGCCGCGAGGCCCTCCTGGGCGTCGTCGGTGCCGAGCAGCGCGAAGAGTTCGTTTTGCAACTCGGGTACCGCCTCGGCGAGGGCGCGTTCGCTCATCCGGTGGTAGGCGAGCAGGCCCATGCGCATGGCCGTCGGGCTCTGCTTGGAGAGTTGGTCCGCGAGGCTCGCGACCCGACCGTCGAGCTCGTCTTCGGGAACCACCTCGCCGACGAGGTCTGCTTCGAGGGCTTCCGTCGCCGTGAGCTTCTCGCCGAGGAGCATCATCGAGAGCAGCTTGCGGCGCGGGACGACGCGGCGAAGCACGGCCATGATCATCATCGGCCACAGACCGAGCTTCACCTCGGGGGTGCCGAGGGTCGCGCTCTCTCCGGCGACGGCAAAGTCGCAGCTCGCCACGAGGCCGAGCCCCCCGCCCATGGCGTAGCCGCGGACCCGGGCGACGGTGGGTTTGCCGAGGGTCGTGAATCGAAGGAGCAGGTCGGCGTAGTCTCCCTTCGATTCGAGGGCCGGCCCGTCGCCGGCGCTCATCTGTTTCAAGTCGCCGCCGGCGCTGAACGCGTCTCCGGCGCCGGTCAGCACCACGACGCGAATCGCCCCGTCGTCCTGCGCGTCGTCGAGGGCCCAGAGCAGCTCGTTGACCATCAAGGGCCCGAGGGGGTTCTTTCGTGCAGGAATATTCAGGGTGATCGTCGCGACCGGGCCGTCCGCGGCGACGGTGATGACCTGGTAGTCGCGCTCGATCATGACCCGTTTCCGGCGGATACTTTGTCCAGCTGCAAGAGCTCGCGCGCCTCTTCCACGGTCGCTGGCTCGCGCCCGGTGTGACGGATCAGGGTGGCCGCCGCATCAACGAGCTCGCCGTTGTTCTTGGCCATCTCCCCGTTCGGCAGATAGAGGTGGTCTTCGAGGCCCGTGCGGATGTTGCCGCCGAGGACCAACGCGCTCGCGAGCATGCGCCAATGGCAGTGGCTGATGCCGATGACCTCCCAGTCCCAACCCCCGGCCGGGGCGACCTGGCCGGCGATCTGTCTTTGCAGCTGCAGTGACTCGACCTCGGCGGGGATGCCGCCGAGCACGTTGACGATGAAGCTGTACTGGACCGGCGCCGATAAGAGGCCCATGTCGAAGAGCGGCCAGCTACCCTGGGTGTGGCCCGTGTCGAAACACTCGAGCTCGGGTTTGACGCCGGCGCGGTTCAGGGCCTCGAGGACCTCGATGATCTTCGAGTAGGGGTTCGGAAAGATCATGTCGAAGACGAACTTCTTCTGGCTACGCGAGTACTTCGAATAGTTCATCGTGCCCATGTTCAGGGCGGCGATCTCCGGTCGGCATTCTTCGATGTACTGCGCCACCTGGCTCACATCGTCGGTGAGGGTCCCCGTGGAGAAGTTGAGGATGATCGGGCACCGCGCGCGGATCTCCTCTTTGATGCGCGCGAAGACCTTCGGCTCGAAGGTCGGGGAGCCGTCGTCGTTTCGGGCGTGGATGTGCACCACCGACGCTCCCCCGTCGAAGGCGCGCTTCGCGTCCTCCCCCATCTCTTCGGGCGTGTAGGGGATGCCGGGGCACTGTTTGCGATTCGCCAGTACGCCGCTGAGCGCACACGTGAGCACCACTTTGTCGTCGAACGCCATTGCCGCCTCCGGGCGCTATCTTCGCCTACCGGGGGCCTCGCCGTGAGGGTGAAGTTCCTGGGTCGTCTCTCCCGAAATACGGTAGTCGAGTACGGTGCCCCCGCGGGTGCCTTTTGGCGAACTGGGCGCAGGGTGAATCCCCGGGGCCCTCGACGCACCCTACGGTTGCCCGGCCCTTTGCCTCCGTGTAGGGTTCCGGCGGACTAGGAGGGGGCCTTGGCCTTCAAACGACTCGGAATTGTCGCGGGTTTCGCCGCGCTCATGATCATCGGCTCTTCGAGCTTCACCGCGACGGCGGCGGCGCAGACAACGCCCACCCAGGTCGAGTCGGTGCCCAAGGGCGCTATCGGCCTCGGTCTCGTGGGTGCCGAACTCGGTCTCGTGCTGCCCGCGGCCTTCGGTCTCGCGGAGACCTGGTCCATGATCGTCTTTCCCATCGTCGGCGGAGCCGCCGGCGCCATCGGCGGCTACTTCGCCTTCGACGAACCCAACAGCGCCGAGGGCGGCGTCGCGATGCTGGCGCTCGGCATGGCGCTGGTCGTCCCTGCGGTCGTTCTGACCCTCGTATTCACGTCCTATGACGGCGACGACGACGTCGCCCCGGAGGAGGATAACGACGGCAATTTCGACGAAGAGTTTGGGGGCGGCGGGGACGCAGAGGCGTCGGCCCGCAGAGATTCGGCCCAAGAGGTCCAAGACGCCCGGGAGCGTATCGCCGCCGGCGCGGGGCTCGTACACGTCGGCAGCCGCAGTTTGAGCCTCGGGGTGCCCGGAGTTTCCGTGCGGCCGAGCGTGACCGCCGAAGAGATGCAGCGCTACGGCGGCGAACAGAACGCCGAAGTTCACCTCCCAGTCGTCTCCGGCTCTTTCTGATCCCCGGGTCTTTTCGGTCGGTGGGCTGGTACCCTGGCCGCCATGGCTGAGAAGCGCCTCGGTGGTCGCTACGAGCTTCACGAGCGCATCGGCGCCGGGGGCATGGGCGCGGTCTATCGTGCCACCGATGAGCGCGACGGCACCGAGGTCGCGGTCAAGGTCATCCGCCCGGAGGTTTCGAGCGAGACCGGGGCCGAGCGCTTCGCTCGCGAAGCGAAACACACGGCGAAGGTTCGGCACCCGCACGTCGTCGCGGTCCTCGACTCCGGGGTGAGTGACGACGAAGAGCTGTTTCTAGTCATGGAGCTCCTCGACGGACTGAGCCTCGAAGAGCGCCTCGAGATCTTGCCCCCGCCGACGGTCCTCGAGGTGATCGACTGGATGAGCGAGGCTCTCGACGGCCTCGCTGCCGTGCACGCGGCGGGCATCATCCACCGCGACCTCAAGCCGGGCAATCTCTTCCTCGCTCGTGACGGCGCCGGGACGACGGTGAAGGTGCTCGACTTTGGCCTCGCGAGGAGCGTCGTCGCCGATGAGGACGGCAAGCCCCTTCCGAGCCTCACGCAGACCCACCAGTTTCTCGGCACGCCGTACTACATGTCGCCGGAGCAGGTGCGCAGCGCCAAGCATATCGACCACCGAGCGGACCTCTTCAGCATCGGGGTGATTCTCTATGAAGCCCTCGCCGGGCGTCGTCCCTTCGAGGGTCGGAGCGCCTCGGCGGTCATTGCGGCGATCGTCGCCGACGATCCACCGGAGCTCGCGGTGCTGCGCCCGGACTTGCCCCCGCCGCTCCTGGGGGTGGTTCGGCGGGCGCTTTCCCGGCGGGCCGATCAGCGCTTCGACGATGCCCTGGCCATGCGGGAGGCCCTCGAGGAAGCCCGGGCCGGGGCCGGTGAGCTGCGGGTGACCCCGCGTGATGTCTCGGCCACGGCGCCGACGGCACTCGACGACACCCCGCGGCGCCCCCCGATGACGCCCCTCACCCGCCGGGAACCGGTCGCGGCGCCCCGGAACTCCCGCTTCGCGGTCCTAGCGGTCACGGTCTTCCTGGTTGCTGGGGCCCTTGGCGGTGCCGCCTATCTCCTGCCGAGAGGCTCCGGGGAGGGCGCTGATGCCGGGCCCGCGGCGCCCCTGGTCGAGGCGCCGGCGGCGATCGACGCCGAGGTCGCCGAGGTCGCCGAGGGGCCCATGCGCCTCGCGGGCCCCGACGACCTGACGACCCTCGCTCTGCGTTTTCGCGACATCCCCCAGGGGTCTGCCCGCCGTGGGATCCGTTTTGTCGAGGTCCCCGAGGGGTGGGTCGCCGTAGCGCTCGCCGACGTTGCCCCCTCGGCGGCTCGGCGCATGGCGGCGCGCATGGGTACCGAGGCGGCACCCTTTGACGGTGACTT
>JAFDCW010000473.1 GCA_019312705.1 Deltaproteobacteria bacterium | reverse complement strand
GCACCGGTCCCTCCGCCGCTCGGGCCTGACCCTGGTCGAGGTCACCCTCGTCATATCGGTGGTCGGCGTGCTTCTGGCGGTCTTCATCCCGACCTTCGTGAGGGAGCTCCGGACCAGCAAGATCAGCGAGGCGGCGACCCAGCTCGAGGCGTTGCACCGAGCCTCCGCCGCCTACTACGCGGCGCGTCACGACATCGGCGAGGCCTCCCGGGCCACCCGTTGCCTGCCCGTCCCCGGGGGGCCGGTGCCGGCGACTCCATCGGCCGACCCGATAGTCGTGGATTTTTCGAGCGAGGACCTCGAACGCGCTGCGCCGTTCCGGGCGCTCGGCTTCGCCCCAGTCCGTCCGCTCCGGTACCGCTACACCTACACACCCATCAAGGACGGCTGCGACGTGCGCGCCACCGAAGGCCGACGCCTGCTCACCCTCCGGGCCGAGGGTGACCTCGACGAAGACGGCAAGTACTCCCTCTTCGAGCGTCTTGCGACGAGCAACGCCGAAGGCGAGCTCGTCCCCCTCGGCGTCCTGCAGGTCACCAACCGAACGGAATGAGCAAATCGCCGCTCCAGACACCAATCGGCTTCGACAGACGTTGACGGTTGTGCCCCACACTCGGGCCAAGCTCGCCGCAGCCCTCACGGTCGTCGCGGCACTGCATGTGTGCCTTCGCTTGCTCTCGACGCGCACGGTCCTCGCCTCGGACCACGGCCTCCCGTGGCTCACGGGGTCGGACGCCTACCAGCACGCGCATCGCATCAAAGCTCTCTTCGCTCGATTCCCCGGTCCGCTCTTTCACGACCCCGCCGTCTTCCACCCCGATGGCACCATCGTCGAATGGCCGCTGGGCATGGACTGGCCCGTCGCCGCCGCCCTTCGCCTCGTCTCCGCGTTCGGGCCGAGCTGGGGGGAGCTGGTCTGGACACTGCCTTTCGTACCAGTGGTCCTGTCGGTCTTCGGCCTAGTGGCGTTCTACCTCTACGCGCGCCGGGTCTTTCCTACGTGGGGGGCCGTGGCCGCCAGCCTCGCCTTCGCCGTGTCAATGGCCGGCGCCCGGGTGGCCGTAGCGGGAGAGCTCGACCACCACGTGCAAGAACTCACCGGCGTGGCGCTCCTCCTCCTCGTCCCCAGTTTCCTCGAGCGACCCGGCCGGGCCACCGGGGTCTTGGGTTTCGCCTTGGCCCTCATCGCCTGGAGCACGACGCTCTTCGCCTACGTCGTCGCGGCATTCCTCGCCGTCGCCCTCGTCGTGGCCCTAGTTCGCAAGAGCGAACGGCCGCAGGGAATTGTCGCTTTCGGTGCCGGCCTCGTCGTCACTATGGCCGTCCTCTTCGGTTTCGAAGCCTTTGGCCGCGGCACGCTCTTTTCGGTTTCGTCCCCTTCTCTGTTGGCGGTGATCGCCGTAGCCGCCCCGGCCCTCGGCCTCGCGCTCATCGGCCGGGTCCCCCGCAAGGGCATCATCGCAGGCCTCGTCGCAACGCCCCTGGCAGTCCTCGTGGTCGCACCGGAAAGCGCGATGTGGGCCCTCACTTTCATCGCCGGATGGGACCCCTTCTTCGGCGCGGTCGGTGAGGCGAAGCCGCTCCTGTTTGGGCCGGAAGGGCCGACCCTGGAGTTGGTGCATCGCTACTTCGGCTTTGCGTGGCTGGCCTTTCCCCTCGCCTTCATCGTGGCGCGGCGTTCGAAGCGGCTCTCCCCCACCGTGCTCACCTTCGCCATCTTGCTCTTCTTCGCCTCGTTTGCTCAGCGCCGCTTCATCCACCTCTTCGTCCCGGTGTTCATCCCGGTCATCTTTGTCGCCGCCGAGACGCTCTTTCAAAAGCGTGGTGCCAGAGGCTGGGGAATCGCGGTCGCGCTGCTCTTCATGGTCGAACCGGCCGCTGTGGGCATGCTGAGCTTCCAAGACCCGATAAGCCCCACGACCAGGGCTTCGGTAGCCCTCGCTGCGGCGGTTCGGGAAGTGGGTGTCCCGCCAGGAACCGGCGTTCACGCCCCACCGAATGCCGGCAACGCGATCAACTTCGTCGCCGGCGCCCCAGCGGTGACCAATACATTCTTCTATCGACGCTACCTCTCGAGAGACCTCGCGCTACGGTCCCACGAGACCGATGAGGCGCTGGTAGCCGACCTGCGCGCGCATCGAATCGGGGTCCTCGTCGCCGTCGACGACGTGCGCTACAGGACCATGCTCCTGCGTCTCTTCGACGACCCCCGCGCAGACGAGAGTGCCGACGACGACTTCGAACCGTGTACCGCCCCCCACCTACGATTCGCGTTCTATCGACTCGCATGCGGCGAAGAGGAGTCGGTCGACGGGCTCACTCGGGTTCGCACCATGGTTCTGGGCCGCGGCGATCGGAGCCTCCTCCGGCGAGCTGCCATCTTCACGGTGGACGGCAGCCACTTGGCCCCGCCCCCGTAGGGCCCGGTCGACGAGAGCCCAGACCGCTTGCGCGCCGCGCCACCAGCCGGTTAACGTGCCCCGTGTCCAGGATGGCGACCCGCGCGGCAGTGACCGTGGCCGCGTCTGGTGCGGCGGCGGCGGGCCTCGTTACGGCCGCCGGTCTGGGCACCCTCACCAACCCCGGCGCCTTCGGGGTATGGCTCGACAGCACAGCCGCGGTCAGCGCGGTCACGGTCCTCTCTGTGGCCACCCCCTTTGCGATTCTCGCGCTGCGCACGGATCCCCGAGGGACCCTGTCCAACCTCATCGGCCCGGGCCCCCCGAGGCGCAAACGCTCACGCTGGTGGTGGCTCGCACTTCTCAGCACCCTCCCCCCCATCACCTACGCGCTCACCCGTGTGCTGGTCGGCGAATCGACCGACGTGCCCCACGAGGTCGCAGCCTCGGCGGCCGGCTTTGTCGGCGGGTTGCTGGTCTGGTCGGTCAATCAGGTATTGCCGCGCCGCGTCCCGCGCATCCCGGAGCTTGGCGCGGCGCCGGTGGCTTGGCTGCTCGTGCTCATCGCCACCGCTGCCTGGGCCGGGCCCCTGCTCGCCCTCGGCGAGGTAGTCCGGGCGTGGATGCTGCCCCCGCTGCTGCTGCTCTGGGTCGCGGCCATCCTCGTGACGGCAGCGCCCCCCCGAGGGCGGGGTGCCCGCTGGGGTGTAGTCGCCGGAGCCGTGATCACCGTAGCCGTAATCGCCTCGATCTTGCCGCGCGCCGACCTCCGGGTCCTCGCAAACCCGGCCGGACGCACGGCCCGTTCAACCCTCTTTGGCCTCGCCGACCGCGACGAGGACGGCTACAGCAGCTTGTTCGGCGGCCAGGACTGCAACGACCACGATCCGGCGGTCCACCCGTGGGCGCCCGAGATCGCGGGCAACGGCGTCGACGACAACTGCCTCGGAGGCGAACTCACCGCCGTGCCGCCCCTACCGCGCACCACCCCCACCCGGAGCCCCTCGGCCACGCCCTACGACGTGGTGCTCCTGAGCATCGACGCGTGGCGGGGCGACGCATGGTCCCGAGAGCTGACCCCCGCCCTTCATGCCTATGGACAAGGGGGGCGTTATTTCAGCCGGGCCTTCGCTCCTTCGAGCTACACGAAGCTCAGCCTGCTCAGCATCTTCACCGGCTGGCCACCGTCAGACTTCGACCGCGCCAACTCACTGACGGGGTTTGATCGTTCCTTGGCGGACATCATGGGAAGCCTCGGCTGGAGGACGATGGCGATGCACTCCGTGCCCAACATGGATCAGGGCGTGCTCCTCGGCTTCTCCGAGACTCAGACGCGGCAGACCGCCGATTACTACAGCGAGCACGCGCCGGGACTCGTCGCCGACGCCCTCGAGTGGCTCCAGGAGCCAGCATCTCAGCCCCGATTGTTGTGGCTGCACTTATTGGACCCCCACGCCTACTACCTGCCCCACGAAGGCTTCGAACACCTCGGCAACGGCCGCCGCGGGCGCTACCTGCAAGAGGTCGCCTTCACCGACCAGAGTGTCGCGCCCTTGCTCGAATGGCTTGATCGTCCGGAGGTGGCCGCCCGGACGGTGGTCGTGATTTTTGCGGACCACGGCGAATACATGGGCGAGCGCGGCCTCGTCCGGCATCCCAACTATCTGCACCAGCCGACGACCCACGTCCCCCTAGTCGTACGCGCGCCCGGCCTCGGAGCGGGCGTCGAGCAGACGCCCGTGAGTCTGCTGGACATCCTGCCTACGGTCCTCGAGCTCACCGGTGTCGACGGCGTGCAGCCGAGAGGCGGCGAATCCCTTCTGCGCCCGCGCCCCGAACGCACCCTCGTGGCCGAAGTGCGCGGCACGCACAAACCTCAGTCCATCGCGGCACGAACCGGGCGTTGGCTGCTGCACTGCGGGGACGGAACCGAACCGTGCGAGCTCTTCGACACGGAGACAGACCCCGCATGCGAGTTCGACTTGGCCTACGACCATCCGGAACGAACGGCCGCGATGCGTCAGGAGCTCGGTCGCCAGCTCGACCCGCTGCGTTCGACGGGGTGGGCCGAGGCTCGGCGCCACGCTTTCGAGGCCTATCGCCGGCAGCGGCTCATGGGGCGCTAGCGCCCGCTACCCGCCGGGCGTCAGCGTGATGATCTTCGTCGTCACTTCACCCGGCCGGACCTGCACGCTGACCGTCTCCCGGATGTTGAACTCCGAGTTCACCAAGGTGAGGCGATGGCTGCCCGCCGGGGTGGGCGTCGGGGTCGGGGTCGGGCGCGGGCGCGGGCGCGGGCGCGGTGCTATCCGCGGCTGGCGCACGGCGACTCGCTGGGCTTCGAGGGCAATCTCGACTTCGAGTTCGTCGTCGCCAGCCACGGGGGTGATCGGCCGAGTCACGGACTCGTGACCGCTCAGCTCAAACTCGACTTCCCAAGCCCCGTCACCGGTGAGATCGACGTCGGCGCTCGTCGGCGTACGGCCCACGTTGCGCCGCGTGGAACCGCGGACGAGGGTCACGGTGGCGCCGGAGGGCTCGCTGACGAAGCTCACCGTGATGCGCGCGAGTTCGAGTTCGGCCCGAAGCGGAATGATCGTGTCGGCCCGCACGTCGACCTGCGTCTCCCAGGGCGCGTAGCGCGCGCCGTTCTCGACGCGGATCGTGTGGGAGCCAATGGCGAGCTCGGGGAGGGTGACCGGCGTGCGTTGCTCGATCTCGGTGCCGTCGATGAAGACCTTGGCTCCACTGGGCTCGGTCTCGAGAGAGAAGCCGGTTCCCGTCGGCGTGGCGTCGACGACC
>JAFDCW010000472.1 GCA_019312705.1 Deltaproteobacteria bacterium | reverse complement strand
ACCGGATTCGGACTTTTTTGGTCACGGTTCTGGGGTCGCGATTGGCGATGTGAATGGTGACGGCAGGAACGACGTGTACGTGGCAAGCAGTGTCGGCAGGAACGCTCTTTTTCTGAACCAGGGTGGGTTGCGTTTCGCGATCGCTCCGGCAGGCGCACTCGACCTTGTTGGTGAATCATCGAGTGGCGTCGTCATGGTCGACGTTGATGGTGACGGCGATCTCGACCTCATCGTCACCACGTTGCGAGGGGCCAATGTTCTACTTCTCAATGACGGGACCGGAACGTTCACACTCGACGCCGAGTCAGGCCTCGAGTCGGGAAAGGCAAGCGAGACCGCAACACTCGCGGATATCGACGATGATGGGGACCTCGACCTGTACATCGCGAACTACCAAGGTGAATCCATCAACGCGTTGTTTGCGCCGGACGAAGTCGTATTCGATAGCGTCGTACGACCAGTTGGAGAGGGGTGGGAAATCGCGCCGCGCTTTCGGAATCATTTCCGCCTCGAAACCTATCCCGGTATCGACATGGTGGGGCGGAGTGAGCGTGGTGATCCGGATCGCTTCTACTTGAATGATGGCACGGGACACTTCGTCGCCGAACCGTTCACGAATGGGCGGTTCCTCGACGAGCACGGTATGCCAATCACGAACGAGCCGGATCACCTTGCCCTCGCGGCCAGATTCTACGACGTCGACGACGACGGCGATCCCGACCTCTACGTCGCAAATGATTTCAGCGGTCCTGACGGCTTCTGGCTCAACGACGGCGACGGAACGTTTCGCAGCGCATCGACGCTCGCACTTCGCACAACGAGTCATGCATCGATGGCAGTCGATTTTGCCGATGTCGATCGAAACGGGACAACGGATTTCTTCACCGCGGACATGCTCGAGGCTGCGTTAGTGAATCGCAAAACCCAGGATCCGTCGTACACCGCACTCCCGAAGCCGATTGGTGTATGGACAGACCGTCGGCAAATCCAACGCAACCGGCTGCAGATGGGACGGGGAGACGGCACGTGGAGACAAACAGCCGAATATTCGGGCGTTGAGGCGTCGGGGTGGTCGTGGGGGACCGTGTTCCTCGACATCGACCTGGACGGGTACGAAGACCTGTTCATTACCACCGGCCACATGTGGGATCAATTCAATACTGATGCACAACAACGCGTCCGCCGTATGAGCAGCAATCGGGATTGGCGTGAGCGGCGGCTACTCTACCCGCCACTCAGTCAGCCGAACGTGGTGTTTCGCAATGTGGGAGGGGGGCGCTTTACGGAGGTGAGTGCGGCGTGGGGAGTGGAGGGGGCGGACATTTCGCATGGGGTGGCGGTGGGGGATTTGGATGGGGATGGGGACGCGGACGTGGTGGTGAATCGGCTGGGGGCGCCGGTGGCGGTGTATCGCAACGACGCGACCGCGCCGCGGGTGAAGGTGCGCCTGCGAGGGACGGCCCCCAACACGCACGGGATCGGCGCGCGGGTCACGCTGACGGGCGGGCCGGTGGTCCAGCAGAAGGAACTCACGGCGGGCGGGCTCTATCTGTCGAGCGCGGCCCCCGAGGTAAGTTTCGCGGCGGGCGGCCCCGGCCCCTGGACCCTCACCGTGCGCTGGCGCAATGGCCAGGTGCAGACGGTGCCGGACGTCCAGCCCAATCGGGAATACGAAATCGCGCAGGGAGGCTCGGTCCCGACGGTCCCGACGGTCCCGGCGGTCCCCCTGTTCACCGAGCGCGCCGACCTCGTCCACACGCATCACGAGACCGCCTTCAACGATTTCCAGCGCCAGCCCCTGTTACCCAACACCCTGAGCCAGGCGGGGCCCGGCGTGAGTTGGCTCGATCTCGATCAGGACGGCACGCCCGAGTTGGTCCTGCCGAGCGGGCGGGGTGGGCGCCTCGCGGCCTTCCGGGTGACGGGCCAGACCGTCCAGCCCTACCCCCTGCCGGCCGCCGCCACCGAGCCCGCCGCGGGGGATCAGACCATGGCCCTCCTGGCCGACGCCACCACGCTCCTTCTCGCCACCCAGAGCTATGAGGCCCCGACCGCCGCCGCTGGCCGGGCCCTCGCCCAAGTCGTGGCCATCGATCTCACGACCGGGACGCGCACCGTGCTCCACACCGGGGTCGCCGGCAGCCTCGGCCCCGTGAGCCTCGCCGATATCGATGGCGATACCGATCTCGATCTCTTTGTGGGCGGCCGCGTGATTCCCACCGCCTACCCGCTGGCCCCGGCTTCCTATCTCTACCGGCGCACGGGGGCGGGCTGGGTGCGCGACAGCAGCAATCAAGCGCTCTTGGATACCCTGGGGATGGTCAGTGCCGCCCACTTCGACGATCTCGATCAGGATGGCGATAGCGATCTCGCCCTCGCCATCGAGTGGGGCCCCGTGCGCCTCCTCTACAATGACGGCACCGGCCACTTCACCGAGGGCACCACCGCCGCCGGCCTGGCCCCCTATCGCAGCCGCTGGCGCGGGCTCACCACCGGCGACTTCGACACCGACGGCCAGCTCGAACTCGTGGTCACCAGCTGGGGCGACAATACCACCCGCCGCCCCACGCCCACCGCGCCCTGGCACCTCTACTTCGGCGACTTCGATCGCTCCGGCTCGCTCGATCTTCTCGAGGCCCAGCTAGACGTCCCCCTGCTGGAAAGCCTCACCGAGTTGCATCGCGTCTTGCCCTACACGCGCACCCGGCTCCCGACCGCCGCCGTCTACGCCGCCGCCACCATCCGCGACGTCGTCGGGCCCGCCTTTGTGCCCGAGAATTACCTCGCGGTCACCACCCTCACGCACGTCCGCTTCGTCCCCCAGGACGACGGCACCTACACACCCGTCCCGCTGCCCCCCGAAGCGCAATGGGCCCCCGCCAGCGCCCCCGTCGTCGCCGATTTCACCGGCGACGGGCACCTCGATCTCGTCCTCAGTCAAAACTTCTTCCCGACCGCGATCGCGACGCCTCGCTACGATGCCGGCCGCGCCCTGCTCCTCACCGGCGACGGCACCGGCCGGCTCACGCCCATGCCCGGCCCCACGAGCGGCCTCATCACCTACGGCGATCAGCGCGGCGCCGCCGCCGCCGATCTCGACCGCGATGGCCGCCTCGACCTCGCCCTCGCCCAAAACGGCGCCCCCACGCGCCTCTGGCACAATGTCGCCGCCCCCCCCGGCCTCCGCGTCACCCTCCAGGGACCCCCCGCCAATCCCCACGGCATCGGCGCCCAACTCTGGCTCGGCGCCCCCGACGGCCGCGGCCCCACGACCACCCTCACCGCCGGGACCGGCTACTGGAGTGTCATGGATGCCGTCGCCGTCCTCGCCCACCCGACCCCGCCCACCCAGCTCACCATTCGCTGGCCCGGCGGCACAATCGAAACCCGCGCCCTCTCCCCGGGCCAGCGCGCCATCACCGTGACTTGGGCCGGCCGATGACCGCGCGCCCCCGCCACGTGCGCCCCGCCGCCCTCGCCCTGCTCCTCGCCGCCTGCGCCTCCCCCCCCGACTGGACCGAGCACGACGGCTATCGCTCCCGGCCCCTCACCGTCCCCTCCCGCGGCCACCCCGGATTCACGCTTCTCGATCCGAATGACACCCGCATCGCGTTTGAGAACAACGTGACGGAACAGCAAGCACTCGAAAACGAGCATGTTTTCAATGGCTCGGGCGTCGCTGCAGGAGACGTGGACGGTGATGGTTTGGTCGATCTCTACTTCGCGCGTCTCGATGGTGCGAACGTCCTCTATCGCAATCGTGGGAAAATGCGTTTCGACGACGTCACCGAAACGGCCGGGGTGGCCGCACCCGATCGATTATCGACCGGCGCGATGTTCGTGGATGTGGATGGTGACCGTGATCTCGACTTGCTGACGACGAGCATGGGCGGACCGACCGCGCTGTTCATCAACGACGGCACCGGGGTGTTTACCGACGCGACCGCGACGTCGGGGCTCGCGTCAGGCTATTACGGAACGACCATGACGGCAGCTGATGTCGACGGGGACGGCGATCTCGATCTGTACGTCGCCAACAACAAGGTCAAAGCGGTACGCGATCTCTATCCGCCAGAGGAGATCGCGTTCGATCGGGTGGTGAGAGATACCGATGGGCAATTCGAGATCGTCGAAGAATTCCGGGACCACTATACCGTGTCACGGCAGGGCGACCGGCTGGCGCGGTTCGAATTCGCCGAGCCCGACAAGTTCTATCTCAACGACGGTACCGGCCGGTTCGAGGAGATCTCATTCACGGCGGGGCGTTTTGCAGATGCTTTCGGAATGCCAATCATGGAAACCCCACGGGACTGGGGGCTGACAGCGCGTTTTTATGACGTAAACGATGACGGCGCACCCGACCTCTACGTGTCGAACGATTTCGAGAGTCCCGATCACTTCTGGATCAACGACGGTACCGGAAACTTCCGAATGATCGCCGTCGAGGCCGTTCGGACCACGAGCAACGCGAACATGGCAGTCGACTTCGCCGATGTCGATCGAAACGGGACCGTCGACATTTTCCAAGTCGACATGCTCGACCGTAACTCGGGCAAGCAAAAGACCCAACGGCCCAATGCGGTCCCCGAAGAAGGCATGCTTGGGGTCTTGGGTGATCGCCAACAAGACCACCGCAACGTCCTGCTAATCAATCGCG
>JAFDCW010000471.1 GCA_019312705.1 Deltaproteobacteria bacterium | reverse complement strand
CGGGACGATTCTGGCCGATGGTCGAATGCTCGTCGTCGAAGGGGACATCACCGTCACGCCCATGCTCACTCGAATTGGCATCGTCGACGGGGCAACATTCACAGAGGTCGAGGGCTTCGTCCCGGGGGCCCAACGCCTACTCCGGGGGGACGTCGGGGCCTATGGGTTCCTCGGCATGGCGATCATCCACACGGGGTCGCTATACGGGGTCACTGCGACGGGCAGCTCGCCGCCGATCGCGCGGGAGCCGACGGCCAATTGGCAGTGGTCGTCCGCCCAGGTCGTATCGGCGGGCATCCTCGGCCTCAGCACCCAGAGCATCCTGGTGTTGCGCGCCAATTTCGAAACCTCGCAGCTGCAGCTGATCCGGTTCTGGCGTCCCGGCACTTAGATATGCCCGGTGGGTCGGGGGGCCTTGAATCCGAGGGCCGTCCCGGGTACCAAAGGCGTCCCATGGACAGCATGCCGATGACTCCCGAGGGCCACGAGGCTCTCAAAGTAGAACTCGTGAAACTGAAGTCTCAGATGCCCGGCATCTCGAAGGCCATCGGTGAGGCGATGGAAGAGGGCGACCTCAAAGAAAACGCCGAGTACCACGCCCAGAAAGAGAAGCAGGGCATGGTCCAGGCCCGGATCAACATGGTCGAGGACGCCCTGGTGCGAGCCGAGGTCATCGACATGTCCAAGCTCGGCGGAGACAAGGTGAAGTTCGGGGCGAGGGTCACCCTCGAAAACGTCGATGACGGGTCCGAGGCGGTCTACCGCATCGTTGGCTCCGAAGAGGCCGACGTCAATCACGGGACCATCTCGGTCACGTCGCCGGTCGCTCGGGCCCTGATCAATCGCGAGGTCGGGGACGAGGTGAAGGTGCGCGCCCCCGGCGGGGTCCGCTCCTGCCCAACTGGCGAAGGTCGCTGCCGGTTCGGACGACGCCGGGAATCGTGACGGGAATGGCGCGCGGGATGGTGACGCGGGGGACCGAAGGGCGACGGCGGAACTCGCCGCGGCCTCCCTCGGCGCCCTCGCAGGTGCGGTCCCAGAGCGAGGGGAGGCTCTCGAAGCCGCCGCCCAAGCGCTCCGGGCCGCGGGTTCGGACCTCGACTTCACCGTCGCCGTCGCCCGGGCCCAGCGCCACGTCATGGCGTGCGCCGACGAGTGGGTAGACGAATCTGCGGGCGAGGGTGGGACACCGGTCATCGAGACGGGGCGCGAGTCGGCCGAGGACCGGCGCAAGGCGCGCATGAAGGAACGGCGCAAGGAGGCTCGGGCCTATCGCCAGGCCGAGGACCTCGCCCGGGCGAAGCGCGGTGAAGCGACAGGGATCCAAGCGCCGATTGAGACGCTCCCAGGGATCGGCAAGGTCACGGGGCAAAGGCTCCGGGAGCGCGGGGTTGCTCAGGTCGGGGACCTCATCTTCACGTTGCCCCGGCGATACGATGACGAGCGCAGGGTCGTGCCCATCGGCGACCTCGTCATCGGTGAGCGGCTGGTCACCGCCGGCATCGTCGCCTCGGTCCGGGCTTCGGGCTATCGCGGTCGTCGGCGCCTCGAAGTCGTCCTCGAGCCGCTTCCCGAGCACGGCAGCGGTCGCTATGGCGCCCTGCGCCTCATCTGGTTTCGGGCATTCGGTCTCGAGAAGCGCTTCGAGCGCGGGCAACGCTTTCGTGTATCCGGCGTGGTCGACGAGTACCGCGGCAACGTGCAGATGGCCCATCCCGACACTTCGCGCATGGAATCCGGGCAAGAAGCGGAAGCTGGCGGCGTCGTGCCCCGGTACCCCGACGTCGGCCGCATCGCCGCCGGGACGCTGGCCCGTGCGATCGAGGCTTCCGTCGCCCGGGCGGCCGGGGGCATCGTCGACAGCGTTCCCGTGTCGGTCCGCGACGCGGAAGGCCTGCCGTCGCTCACCCAGGCGCTGCGCGCCTTGCATCGGCCGTCCGACGACATCGACGACGCCTACCTCGACGCGCTCAACTCGCGCACGACCCCCGAACATGCTCGCCTCGCCTTCGAGGAGTTTTTCCTCCTCGAACTCGCCCTGCACCACCGCCGGGCCATCGATGCGGGTGAAGCGTCGGAGGCGTTGATTGCTCCCGCGGCCCCGGTGGCCCGGGCCCGGGCGGCGCTGCCCTTCACGCTGACCGCGGCCCAGGCTCGGGTGGTCGACGAAATTGGCGCGGACCTCGGCCGCGATCGCCCCATGCGACGCATCCTCCAGGGCGATGTCGGCAGCGGCAAGACGGCGGTGGCGATGCTCTCGGCGGCGAGGGCGGTCGCTGCGGGGGCTCAGGTGGCCTTCATGGCACCGACGGAACTCCTGGCAGAACAGCACTTTCGCAACTTCGAAGGGGTCGCTAGGGCCCTCGGTCTGCGCCTCGCCCTCGTCGTCGGGGGCGCTCGGGCGGCGCATCGGCGCAAGGTCAAGAAGGGGCTTCGAGAGGGCACCATCGACGTCGCGGTGGGCACCCACGCGTTGCTCACCGAGGGCCTCGAGTTTCACCGTCTGCGCCTGGTCATCGTCGATGAGCAGCACCGTTTTGGCGTGGGCCAGCGCTTGCGCCTGGTGCAGAAGGGGGAGGGCACCGAAGGGCCCATCAGCCCGCACCTCCTGGTCATGACGGCGACGCCGATCCCCCGGAGCTTGGCCCTCGCGCTCTACGGCGACCTCGACGCCTCGGTTCTCGATGAGCTTCCCCCGGGGCGGATCCCTCCGACGACTCGGGCCTATGGCCTCGACCAGCGCGATGACGCCCTCCGGCAGCTGGGCCGGGCCCTGGCCAAGGGAGGGCAGGCCTACGTCATCTGTCCCCTCGTCGAAGAGTCCGAGGAGATGGATCTTCGGGACGCCACCACGACCTTCGAGGAGATGAAGCAACGCTTCCCGGAAATTCCGGTGGGTCTGGTCCACGGGCGGATGGGCAGCGAAGAGCGGAACGCGGCGATGGCCGCCTTCGCCAGCGGGGACGCGCGGCTGCTGGTCTCGACGACGGTGGTCGAGGTTGGTGTGGACGTAGCGGCCGCGAATGTCGTGCTCGTCGAGCATGCCGAGCGCTTTGGCCTCGCTCAGCTCCATCAGCTCCGGGGGCGGGTCGGTCGCGGCGGCCAGCGGAGCGCCTGCTTGCTCGTTCACGACGCTACTACGGACGAGGCCCAGGCCCGGGTGAAGATCATGTGTGAGACGTCCGACGGCTTTCGAATCGCCGAGGAGGACTTGGCCATCCGCGGCCCCGGCGAGCTCTTCGGCCGCCGCCAGTCCGGGCTCCCGGGGTTCCGCTTTGGAGATCTCCGCCGGGACCTCGCGCTCCTCGGCCTGGCCCGAGACCACGCCCGGCGCATCCTCGAAGACGATCCAAATCTCGAAGACCCAGCCCACGCCGGCGCCCGAGCCGCCCTCGCGCGCCTCAGCGAGGGCCCTTTAAAGGTCGTCCGCGAAGAAGCCGGCTAAACAGCATCGTTCACTGTTTCGAAGAGGGCTTCTTGTTTCGCCTATCGAGTTGCCTTGGTGACTTGGGCGCCGCGTTTCATGGCTTCCATGAGGGCGGCGGCGACTTCGGCGGGGACGCCGAGGAAGGCTTCTTGGTAGCGGATCGGGGGCTGATCTTTGCGGGCGATGACGAGGGTGCGCTCGGTGTAGAGGCCGAAGAGGGCGGACCAGGCTGGGCGCTCTTCGATGCGCGGGGCTTCGAGGTTGCGGAAGGTCGCTCGGAGCACGCCTTGGCGCGTGCGGATGAGCACCTCGGCGGGGGTGATGACGAGGGCGAGGCCTTTCCGAGGCCTGACTTCACGCATGGAGAGGACGACCCAGCCGACGGAAACCATGATCGCGCCGAAGGCGATAGACAGGACCGCTCCGGGGCCGATGAGGGCCGCAGTCTCCGGGTCGAAGCGCTGCCAGCGCAGAATGAGGGCCACGCCGAGGAGGGCGGTCACGTAGGGGCCCCGGCCGAGCCAGCCCCTGCCGTGGCGGATGACCAAAGCGCCGTCCGGGGCTTTGCCTCGGGCGGCGTCGTCGTAGACCCGGCTCGCGAGGCGGGAAGGATCCGGGGGCGCGTAGTCCACGGGCCCTTGGACCGGACCGCGCCAGCGCATGAGCGCCTCGGTGAGCTGGCCTGGGCTCTCGGCGAAGACGGGCGGCAAGGTGAGGTGCGTGCGACCGGCATCGGGGTTGGTGATGACGTAGACGTCGGAGTATCGGCGGCGGCCGCCCCGGCCTCCCCAGTGACCACGCTCTCGTATCGCGAGAATGTCTTCCCGCTCGATCACGACGCGGCCATCAGGGCCACCGAGACCCTCGACGACGAGGCGGTCTTCGTCGAGGGTGAGGCGCATGTGCCTCGCCGTCGCGGCTACCCGAAAACGTCCGACGAGGCGCATCCCCCCGACGACGCCCTGGGCCCCGGCGAGGAGGGCGAGGACGGACAAGATCAGGGCGGCGGCGTCCGTCGCGTCGGCGGTCTGGTCGCGGACCGCGACGGCCCAGAAGAGCAGGCCGGCGACGACGGGGAGGGCGGCGTCGGCGAGGCCGCGGAGGTCGAAGATTGGAGGGAAGTGACCGTGGTAGACTTCGGACCCCGAGTCGTCTGCGTTCACGGCGCGGCCGCGGGACATTCGCAGTCGTCGCGGTCCTGGGCACGCGCCTCAGCGCAGCGTTCTTCGGCGGCGCGACAGCGGACGCGCAGGTCGAGGTCTTCGGTCTGCCGGGCGAGGTCGCAGATTTGACCGGCGCCGTCGCACGTGACGTCGGCCGCGTCGCAGGCGGACGCGCAGGCCGTCCCCGGGTTCCGGGCGATGGACAGGTTTCGCCCCTGGGCCGCCTCGGCGGCCTGCACGGCCCGGAAATCGTCGTTCGTTGCGGGGCGGGTGTCGGGCCCTCCGCATCCGGGGACGAAAATCGCGGCGCAGGAGATCGTCGCCAAAGAGATCGCGACGATGAGCTGGATAGGGGCCCTCACGGCCGCCGATTGTGGCGTCGGGGGCGCTCTGGGGCAAGAGCCACATTTGAGGGCTTTGACGCCCGGTAAGAGACCGCGTAGGACGAGCTACTGCATGCCGCTGGTCAATCACGCCCGGAAAGAGGTCCACCTCAAGATCGTCTACTACGGTCCTGGCCTCGGCGGGAAAACCACCAACCTCGAGTTCATCCACGCCCGGACCAAGCCGAAAAACCGCGGCAAGCTCATCTCTCTGAATACCGAGGCTGAGCGCACGCTCTTCTTCGACCTCCTGCCGGTCGAGCTCGGCACGTTCAAGGGCTACCGGGTGCGGGTGCATCTGTGCACGGTGCCGGGGCAGATAGCCCACGACGAGACCCGGCGTCTGGTGCTGCGCCATGTCGACGGGGTCGTCTTCGTGGTGGACTCCCAGCCCGGTCGTGAGTCGGACAATCGACAGAGCATCATCAACCTCGACCACAACCTGAGGTGTCAGGGGGACGACCCCGATCGAATGCCCATGGTGGTGCAATTCAACAAGCGCGACCTCGACACGGCCATGCCCGTCGCCGAACTCGCGGAGATTTTGATGGTGCCCGACGGCGTGTCTCGGATCGAAGCCTCGGC
>JAFDCW010000028.1 GCA_019312705.1 Deltaproteobacteria bacterium | reverse complement strand
CCGAGGAGCAGAACCCGGCGATGACGCCCGCAGCCCACACGCACGAAGGCGGCGAGACCTGCTTCATCTGCGACCCGTCCAGGCGCGAGCAGGGAAGACTCTGGTGCGCGGAACACGGTCGCTACGAAGACCGCTGCTGGTTGTGCCATCCGGACCTTCGCGATCCGGACAGACCCTATTGCCAAGAGCACGGCCTATACGAGGACGAGTGTATTGTGTGCGACCCGTCACGCGCTGAGGCCGCAGGCCCTCAGCCGGACGAAGCGCCAGAAAACGTGATCATGTGCAACGAGCACCAGGTGCCTGAGGAGCAATGCGGCATCTGCCATCCACAGCTCGCCGCCACGCTGCCGGTGGGCGAGGCCTTGCTGGTTCGCCTGGCGTCGGACCGTTCGGCAGACTTCGCGGGCCTCACGATCGCGGGTCCAGTGCGCGCGGACTCATCCACCTCGATCGCGCTGCTCGGGGAGATTCAGTTCGATGGGAACCGCCTGGCCGAGGTCAGCGCTCTCATGGGCGGTGTGATCCAGCGGGTCGATGCGGATCTCGGCCAGGTGGTGGAGGCGCGCCAGGTGCTCGCCCTGGTCCATTCGCCTGGAGTAGCCACCGCCAAAGCCGACTACCTCTCCGCGCGAGCCGAGCTGCAACTACGTCAGGCGGCTGCAGAGCGCCAGCGCCAACTCTCGGAAGAGAATATCGGCTCTCGGCGCAACATGGAGGAAGCCGAGGCCGCAAAGAGCCGGGCCCGGGCCGCAATGCGACTCGCTCGCCAACGGCTTCTCAATCTGGGATTCACCGCGCGTCAGCTGACGTCGATCGCGGACGCGCGTTCGGAGCTGCCCCTGCGTGCCCCCTTTCGCGGCACGATCGTCAGGCGCACCGCCGTCCTCGGGGAGGCCGTCGAGGGCGGCGCGTCTCTCTTCGAGATCGCCGACCTCGACAACATGTGGGTCAACATCTCGGTACCCGAGGAACACGCAATGCGCATCCACGTCGACACCCCGATCCAAGTGGCGGTCCAAGGACAAGAGGGGGTCGTTATCGGAGGCCGCGTTACTTGGGTGGGCCCACTCGTCGACGAACGCACACGCACGGTGCGTGCGCGGGCCGTGGTGCCGAACCCAGAGGGAGCCCTCAGGCACGGGATGTTCGCAGATGTGACGGCGATCATCGATCGACACTCCGGAGCTCTGCGGCTGCCTGCGTCGGCCATCAGCCGAATCGAGAATCTGCCCTTCGTGTTCGTGCGCAGGGAGCCCGACCTCTTCGAAGCGCGGCGCGTCGACCTGGGCGATCGACTGCCGACCGGCGAGGTCGTAGTCCTCCGCGGCATCGAAGGCCGAGACGAGGTCGTGATCGGCGGAGCGTTCGTCATCAAGTCCGCCTTCCTCGCATCACGCCTCGGCGCCGGCTGTGTGGATGACTGACCCGATGAAGGTGCTGCGATGACACGACTCGTCCACGCCGCCTTGAACAACAGACTGCTCGTTCTGGTGGTCTTCGGCATCGCCTGCGCTGCGGGCGTCGTTCGCCTCCTGCAACTTCCGATCGACGCATTCCCAGACACGACGCCAGTTCAGGTGCAGATCAACACAGTCGCGCCTGCGTTGAGCCCGGAGGAGATCGAGCAACAGATCACGCTGCCGGTCGAGCTGTCGATCGGTGGGCTCCCCGGCCTGCAGAGCATGCGATCGGTGTCGAAGTTCGGGCTGTCGCAGGTCGTCGTCGTCTTCGACGATGACGTGGAGACCGTCGACGCGCGTCAGTACGTCGCGGAGCGCCTGGCGTCAGTCGAGCTGCCATCTGGCGTCGGTCGCCCGACGCTGGGGCCCATCGCGACGGGCCTCGGCGAGGTCTTCCACTACACCATTCGCTCGACTGATCCGGACCGTTCCATCGAGGAACTGCGGACGCTGCACGACTGGGTGATCAAACCGGAGCTGAGGAAGGTCAGCGGCGTGGCGGAGGTCAACTCCTGGGGAGGACTGGAACGACAGTTCCAGGTCGTAGTCGAACCTGAATCGCTGATTGCGTTCGACTTGACGTTGGATGACGTGATGGTGGCGCTCCGCCAGAACAACGCGAACGTCGGAGGCGGGCAAATCGTCGGGGCCGGAGAGGCAAGCGTCGTCCGCGGCGTCGGCCGCGTCTCGTCGATATCCACCATCGGGGACATCGTGATCAGGACCAGCGACGGAACGCCCGTTCTGATCAGGGACGTCGCCGCCGTGGGGATCGGGGCCGAGATTCGACGCGGCGCGGTGTCGGCCGGCGGTGAGGGTGAGGTGGTGCTCGGTCTCGCATTCATGCTCATGGGGGAAAACAGCCAAGTCGTGACGGAACACCTCCGCGCCCGGCTCGACTCCCTCCGCCCCTCCCTCCCGCCCGACGTCCTCGTCGAGGTCGTGTACGACCGGACCACTCTCGTCGACCAGGTCATGGAGACGGTCGAGCACAACCTGCTGGTCGCTGCAGGGCTGGTAGTACTGGTCCTGCTCCTGCTGCTCGGGAACCTTCGAGCGGGTCTCCTGGTGGCCGCCTCAATCCCCATCGCGATGCTCTTCGCGGTCCAGGGCATGCACGAGTTCGCCATCGCAGCGAGCCTCTTGAGCCTGGGCGCCATCGACTTCGGGATTCTCGTCGACGGTTCCGTCGTGATGACCGAGTCGAACCTACGCGCGCTTCAAGAGCAACAGAGTCACCTCGGGCGCCCCCTCACCAACGACGAACGGCTGAAGGTGGTCGCCTCGTCCAGCGCGAAGGTGGTTCGACCCATCATCTTCGGCATGGGCATCATCGTCCTGGTCTTCGTGCCCGTGCTCACGCTCGAGGGCATCGAGGGCAAACTGTTCCGGCCGATGGCTTGGACCTTCATCTTCGCCCTCCTCGGCGCTCTGGTGACGGCCGTGTTCCTCTCACCGGTACTCTCGTACTATTTCCTGCCGCGCCGACCCCCCAAGAAAGGAGGAGTCGTCGCCCGGAAGCTCACCGACCTCTACGGCCGCGCTGTCACTGCGGCGTTGAGCGCGCGCAAGCGCGTGCTAGCCGTCGCCATCGTGCTTCTGCTGGTCGCAGGCGCTCTGGCGCCGGGCCTTGGGGGAGAGTTCATTCCACACCTCAGCGAGGGGGCGTTGGTCGCCAATACAATCCGACTGGCCGGCGTCTCAATCGACGAGTCGATCCGGGGCAACACGCGAATCGAGTCGCTGCTTCTCGAGGAATTCCCCGACGAGGTCGAGCACGCATGGAGCCGCATCGGCACGGCCGAGGTCGCGACCGATCCCATGGGGCTGGAGCTCACCGACCTCTTCCTGACGCTCAAGCCGCGCGACCAGTGGACCCGCGCGACGACCCAGGCCGAACTCGTAACCGAGATGCAACGCCTCGTCGCGGAGGTGCCGGGCGTCAACATCATTTTCACGCAGCCGATCGAGATGCGGATGAACGAGATGGTGTCGGGCATCCGCTCGGACATCGGAATCAAGGTCATCGGCGACGATTTCGACGAACTGCTGCGGCTCGCGGACGAGGTGCAAGACGTGCTGGTCACGATCGATGGCGTGGAGGACATCTCGGTCGATCAGATCTCCGGCCAACCGACCGTGAGTATCTCGGTGGACCAGAGGCGGCTCGCACGCTACGGGGTCGCCGGTCGCGAGGTGTTGGACTTCGTGGAGGCCATCGGCGGCATCCATGTGGGTGACGTGTATGAAGGCCAGCGCGTCTTCCCTCTCGTCGTGCGCTTGCCAGAGCGCTTCCGCGAAGACCCCGATGCGATCGCGTCCGTCCGCTTGCCCTCCGCCGGGGGGGCCAGCGTGCCGGTGTCGAGCCTGGCGAACGTCGAGGCGAATGACAGTGCCTCGACTATCAACCGGGAGTGGGGACGACGCCTGATTCGTGTGCAGTGCAACCTCGGCGACCGCGACCCCGCGTCGTTCGTCGCCGAGGCCCAGGCGAAAGTCGAGGCCACGGTGGTCTTGCCGGAAGGCTACGTGATCGAGTGGGGCGGCCAGTTCGAGAACCTCCAGAGGGCTCAGCTTCGTCTCGCGATCGTCGTTCCAGCGGTGCTCGTGCTCGTCTTCATATTGCTGTTCTTCAGCATGAAGAGTCTCAGAGACGTCGTGATCATCTACTCGGGCATCCCCTTCGCGGCGGTCGGGGCGATTCTGGCGCTCTGGTTGCGAGGAATCCCCTTCAGCGTGAGCGCTGCCGTCGGTTTCATCGCGCTCGCCGGGATCGCGGTGTTGAACGGGCAGATCCTGCTCGACGCCATCCGTGAGTTTGCCGATCGGGGCATGCCCCTTCGACAGGCGATCATCGAGGCCGCAAAGACCCGCCTGCGTCCTGTCCTCGCGACGGGCATCACGGACGCCGTGGGTTTCATTCCGATGGCGGTGTCCCTGGGCGTCGGTAGTGAAGTGCAGCGCCCGCTGGCGACGGTCGTCATCGGGGGAATCCTCACGTCGACCCTCCTGACTCTGTTCGTCCTCCCGGTCCTCGCATTGCTATTCGGCGGAGCCAGAAAGCTGGGCAGCGAAGGTACGGAGGAAGAGGGGGAGGCAACCTGAGACGGGGCTGTCCTCCGCGTCGAGCAGTCGCTGACGTGATCCTGTTCGAGTGATGATCCCGGCGTGGCGATGGTCCTCCGCCTCACCGGCGTCGGCCTGCGCCGCCGCCCTCGATGCGGTGAGCTCACCATGCAGCTCCGCGCGCAGCCCCTGCCCAACGAGCGCGCACCGCCGGTGGCCGCATGACACCGAACAGGGCGCGCAAAGCGCCCCGATCGACGCCGTCGGTCACCGCACCGGTGCGCCCGGCGTGCGACGAAGGCGCCCACAGCGCGCCCCTCGCCCGCTCCGCTCCGCGTCTGCTCCGCCCCCTCGACCCTTCTCCTGCTGTCATCCACCCCCGCATCTCGAGCGCCCGTCCGTCGGCCACCGCGACTGCCCCATAGCCAGCCGTCCCGGAGACTGACCGACCTTGGGTCAACGAGCATTTAGCGACGCGCGCACCACGCGCCGCTTGCCTTCACCGCCTCCTGGCGTGCACCGCGAAACGCTCCTCACTGGACGAAATGGAAGACGTGCCCCTCGAAGGGCGCGGGAGCTGGCCGCCGGCTCAACAGTTCCCAGTCGGCAGCGGCCCGTCGCCTCGGACGAGGAGCGCGCGCCGCGTGCGCTGGCTCGACGACGGCGCACTAGAGTAGATCGTACGGCCGGCGGCGTCACACGCCTGTGGCCCGAAGTCCACTAGATGCGACCGACGCCAATCCCCAACGCGAGTGCGAGACCTCGGTCTACTTTGGCCGTCGCAGTCGCGGACAAGGTGCCGGCGCGGTCCGTGAAGAACGATTTGCCTGCCGTGCTCACTTGGCAGACCAACGCCACCGACAGCTTCGACTGGCCGCTTTCTCTTGGGGCGATTTCGACGTTCCCGATCGCGAGCCCGCGTTGCATGCTGGAGGTCAACGGCGCAACCATCACCGTGCTCAGTAGACTGTGTATCAGGAGGTCATCCTGCAGGCTCAGCACCGGTGGTCGGGCGCCCGAACCGCGACCCTCGTGTTTTCTTGCTCACAGGAAGACTCCCCATTTCTTCAATCGCCGCCATAGGGTGTTCTCGCCGATGCCGAGGGCCTTGGCGGTCTTGCGGCGATGCCCCCCGAAGCGCTCGAGGGTCTCGAGGATGTGCCGACGCTCGACCTCGTCGAGGGTGAGGACCGGCGCGTCTCGGTCGTCCAGGCTCCGTGGCGATGGCGCGGGCGGCGCTTGTCCGCGGACCTCCGGCGGCAGGTCGTCTACTTCGATTTGCGGCTGGCCCTCGGCGAGGACCACGGCGCGTTCGATCGCATTTTCGAGCTCGCGGATGTTGCCCGGCCACGGGTACCGGTAGAGCACGTCGAGGACATCTGCCGAGAGCGCACATGGGCCGCATCGATTGGCCGCGCAGGTGCGCGTGATGAAGTGGCGGGCGAGGGGCAAGATGTCGTCCCCTCGGACGCGCAGCGGCGGGATCTCGAGGGGCACGACCCGAAGCCGAAAGTAGAGGTCCGTCCGAAACGTCCCGGCCTCGAGCATGTTTTCGAGGTTGCGGTTCGTGGCGGCGACGACGCGCACGTCGACGGGAATTTCGCGGTTCGCGCCCACCGGACGTATGACGCGCTCTTGGAGCGCCCGGAGGAGTCGCACCTGCATGGCGGGGGTCGTCTCGCCGATCTCGTCGAGGAAGAGGGTGCCTCCGCCGGCGGCCTCGAAGAGGCCCTCGCGATCTGCGACGGCGCCGGTGAAAGCACCCTTGGCGTGGCCGAAGAGCTCACTCTCGAGGAGATTCTCTGGGACCGCGCCGCAATTGATGGGCACGAAGGGCCCCGCACTGCGCCTTGATTCGTCGTGAACGTAGCGGGCGAGCCTCTCCTTGCCCGTCCCGCTCTCCCCGGTGATGAGGATGGTCGCATCGCTCGCGGCGGCTCGCCGGGCGAGGTCGAGGACCCGGCCCATGGGTTCGCTGCGCGCGATAAAGGCTGGGTCGGCGGTCTTAGCGGCGGTCACGGGATGCTTTCGGGGCCATCCAGGATGGACATTGAATCATTCCATTATGGAGTGGGTAATGTCCTCCAATTTGGAAGACCCACTTCCGCCGATCAAGTCCAAGGCGATCATTGGCCACGAATTGTCCAGACATGGGCCATACCCGACTTGGCCTATCGTCTGCATGCCCCGGCGAGTAACCCGCGGTGGGTGAGTTCTCTAAGGGGAGTGGGGCGGCGATGAAGAAGAATGGACGTAATCCGCGACCGGGGCCTCCGTGTTCGGGTCGCGGAGGAATGCTGGCGTGAACGCGACGGCCAAAATCTCGTGCCCCGGCTGCGGTCACGCCGGCCGCAAAGTCGGCACCGTGACCACGGACTCGGTCCTCGTCGATGCGGCCCGAAAAAGGGCGGCGGGGCGAGCCTTGCTCTTCTGTCGCACCAACGACTGCGACGTCATCTACTTCGACGAGCAGCGAGAAGAGACGTTTGGCGCGGGGGAGCTCCGGGTCACGGTCTTCCAGAAGAGCGCCTCACCCGAGCGGCTGGTCTGCTACTGCTTCGACCACTCGGTGCGCAGTATCCACGACGAGGTGCGGGAGACGGGGACATCTGCCGTGCCCGAGAGCATCGGCAAGAAGTGCAAGGAGGGCCTCGACGCGTGCGAGACCAACAACCCTCAGGGCTCTTGCTGCCTCGGCAACGTGCGCCAGGTGGTGAAGGCCGCGGCCTTGGCCGAAGGCGGGGAGGTCCCCGTCGAGGAGGCGGCCCCGGCCAGCTGCTGCGCCGGCGCATCTTCTGACGCCCAAGCGAAACATTGTGAGTCGCCGCCCCGTACGGAGGCCGTGCATGACTGTTGCGAATCCGAGACGGAGTCGGCAAAGCCACCGCCGGCACAATCCGCGGATACGACCACGAACAAATCGACCCCCGGCCCCAGTCCCTCAGCGGGCCTTCTCGCTTCGGGCGGCGCCGTCGTCGGTGCGCTTCTCGCGTCGGCCTGCTGCTGGCTCCCCCTTGCGCTCATCGGTCTCGGCGCATCGACGGTGGGCGTTGCCGGGTTCTTCGAGGCCTACCGGCCTCACTTCCTGGGGCTGACCGGGCTGCTCCTCGCGGGCGGCTTTTACTATGTGTACCTCCGGAAGCCACAGTGCGCCCCCGGTGAGGCCTGCGCGGTGCCGAATCCGCGCCTCGAGCGGATCAACAAGATCAGCCTCTGGGTCGCGACGCTCATGGTCGTCGTCTTTGCGACCTTTCCGAACTACGTGGGTATGCTGTACGGAGATGGCGGTCCGGAGGCGGCCATCGCGGTCGCCCAGGCCCCAACCGACGTGGAGCGCACCTACGCCATCGAGGGCATGACGTGCGAGGGATGCGCCGGTCACCTACGCACCGTGATCGGCGAACTCCCGGGAGTGACCTCGGCTCAAGTTTCTTACGTCGACCGCACCGCGACCGTGGTCTTTGCAGACGGACACTACGACGATGACGCCGTGTCCCGAGCGGTCGCCGAAATCGGATACAGTGTCGGTCCGCCGGCCACGGAGTGAGCGTATGCACAAAGACTTGAAGCATCTCCTGGTCGCCGCGGCGACGACGGCGCTCCTCGGGTGTTCCGACGCGGATGAGGTCAGGCGCCAAGATATCGAGCCTCTCGCCGCCGAGCCCGTCGCGGCCGAGCCTGCCGAGGGCCCGAGCGTCGCGGCTGAAGAAGCGCCCTCCGAGGCTGTCGTCGCCGCAGGAGCCGATTCGCCCGAAGAGGCCGAAGCCTCGGAGGAGGTCCCGGGGCCCGACGAGTCGCCGCCGAGCGACGAAGCGGCGCCGCGCACGGGACGGCGAAGCCGCGCCATGCGGATGGGCGCGATGAACGAGGCCCCGGCCGCGCAGGCGGAGGCAGCCCTCGCTGGAGCCGAAGAGGACGAGGAGGCCGAGGCCGAGCCCGCGAGCGCCGGGATGTGCGGCGCAGGCATGTGCGGTGCCGGCGGCTGCGGCGGGTCTCAGTAGGCGACGCGGTCTCTCCCCGACGCCCTCGGCCTCGAGGTCGCGGGGGTCGACTACGGGCCGCGCGGAATCGTGGTCAACGAGTTCATGCGCGGCGTCAGCAATCCCCAGGTCTTCGCAGCCGGCGACTGTGCCGACACCCGAGCGCCGAATCTGACGCCGGTATCAGCCTACGAGGCACGGATTGCGTACAAGAACCTCCTCGCGGGCAAGGACGAGCGCCGAGTCGAGTATCCGCCTATTCCGAGCGCGGTGTTCACCCTGCCTCCGGTCGGTCGAGTCGGCATGCTCGAATCGGAGGCTCGCGCGGCGGGTATCGATATCGTCGCTAAGTTCGCGACGACCGAAGGTTGGTACTCCTCGCTCCGGGTCGCGGAATCCCATACGGCGTACAAGACTCTCGTCGACGCCAAGACCGGCCTGATCGTTGGCGCTCACTTCATGGGCCCCGGGGCCGAAGAACAGCTCAACGTCATCGCCCTCGCGATGAAGGCGGGCATGACAGCCAATCAGGTCAAGGCGACGATATTCGCGTATCCGAGCTACTCGTCGGACTTGGGCAGCATGGTGTGAACACGCCCACGGCGCGGACCGACGCGGTTCAAGGTGATGGCGACTTCTTCGAGCTACGTCGATTCACATCCTGGGCAGAACCGTTGGACGGGCCCGCCGGCGGATTAGTCGGGCGCGGCGCTGATCGCCCCATTGGGGGAATCACGGCCCCACAGTTGGCATCGCCGAACTCGCAGCGTCGAGGGCGTCCTCGATTTGCTGTTGCGTGACCCTCTGGCCGACCGATGAGAAGCGCAGGATGTGGTTCGAATCGAAGACGAAGAGCCCCGGGATAGGCGGTACGCCGAAGGCTTCGGCCGAATCGACGTCCCGCATGACGGGGCCCTCATAGCCCCACCGCCGGACGACGCCCTCGGCGCGGTCGAGGGACCCTTCGTCGATACTCACCGCCACGAAGGCGACGCGGTCGTCTCCACCCAAGCGAGCTCGGACCGCCTCCACGGCCCGGAGCTCGTCGCGGCATGGTTGGCACCAGCTCGCATAGAAGGCGACCACGAGGGGGCGTTCGCGTCCGGCCGAAGAGAGCTCGAGGGGTTCCTCGGACCGGCCACGGACGAGCGAGGCGGGCATGGCGTCGCCGGGCGCGAGCACCGCAGGCCGAGGGGTGTCGTCGGCGGTGGCGGCCTCGGTCGGAAGCTCCGCGACCGGTAGCGCCGAGACGTGGACCCTCGAGGGCTCGCCGTCGTCGCGGTGGCCGACGAGGAGTCGGTCGCCGTCCCGAACCATGATCGGGAATCCCGAAGCGCGCTCCGTACCGGTTGACGCGACGACGATGGGGGCGCCGAGGTTGCCGTCCAGGCCGATGCGGCGGACCCGTATTTCGGCGCCCCCGCCGGCGGCGCGGGCCAGCCAGCTCACGGCTGCCCCGTCGTCGGTGAGCGCGACGTCGACGCGGCCTGGTGGCTGATTCGGGTCGATGTCGATGGGCGCGCCAAAGGTCGCCCCCCCGTCCAGGCTCCATCCGAAGCGAACCGCGCCTCCGTCGGCCCCGGTAAACCAAGCGACGGCGACCCGCTGCCCGTCAGCGTCGACCGCCGGACCGTTCACCGGACACCCGGCGATCTCCCACCCGTCGCGGTGGACGGGCTGCGTCTCGGTGAATGATGCGCGCTCAGTCCCGGTGCTTCGCCCCTCCGCGACGCTCCGGATGATGGAAATGTCTCTGACCTCCGCCTCGTCTTCACGGTCCCGGAAGACGACGATGGGACCGTCGTCGGTGAGCGCTGCGTCCGTCTGGCAGCAATCGCACACACGTTCATCGATACGTGTCGCGGTTCCGATCTCTTCACCCACGGCGGCGGAGTAGACGGCGGTCGCCCCGCCTTCTTCGACCGAGGCCCGACCGTCGAGCCAGAAGAGCCGGATGCCCTCGGCGGTCGGCACCATCGAGACGAAGCCGTGCTCGGTGGGTGTTCCGTCTCGGTGGACGACGCCCAGCGCCTCGAAGCTCGCCCCGAGATCGCGAGTCCGGGCGAGGCGAATTTCGTAGGCGTAGGGGGACTCCCCCGAGCGTTTAAGATGATGTACGTAGATGGCCCCATCTCCGCCGGCCATGGCGCCGGGGAAGTCTGCCCAGTTCGCGACCAAGTCGGGGGCCTCGACCACCGTGGTCGGGGCCGTCCACGCTTCGCCTTGGAGCCGTGCGAAGCGCTGACGAAAGCCGTCGAGGTGAGGCTCGAGCCAGGTCGCGATGACCCCGTCGTTGGTAGCGACGAGATCGAGGCCCAGGGCTCCGGGGGCGGCCTCGGGGTCGAGGCGCTGCCATTCGGTCACGGGTCCGGGCGGCGTAAGGCCTGCTGTCGTTGGATCCGTTTCAGAACGCGCGGATTCCCCCTCGCAGGAACCGCAGCCCCAAAGGGCTGGAACCACCACGGCCAGCATGAGCAAGGGGGCGGCGCCGGCGGGGCTCTCGAATCGCATGGGGCGTTTCTACCCCATATTGCGTGGCGCGCGTTCCCCCGAGTCACTCGAATTCAGTGGTCGTCATCATCGTCATCGTCATCATCGTCGCCATGATCGTCATGGTCGCCGCGCTCTCCGTCGTACCCCCGCGCGATCGATAGCCGACCGGCCCCGTTGGCGTAGGCAGCCCCGGCGCCGTGTTCGTAGACTAGGGCGCCGCCCGCCTCACCAGTGCGGTAGCCCAGGCCGAAGACGACAATTGTCCCGAGGGCCGCGGCGGCTGCGATGGGAAGGCCGGGGCGCCCGCCGGCCGCAGCCAGGCCGAGCAGCATCACCCCAAAGACCGCGCCGCTCGCCCAGACGAAGGCCTCCGCGGCTTCTTCGTGCCTTTCGATGGCGTCTTCCGAGATGACCTCCTCGACGCGTTCCTCCTCCGCCTCTCCGGACTGGAGTGCCAGCACCCCGGAGCCAAAAAGAAGGCCCTGGAGCAGGACGGCGATGGCCCAACCGCGAGCCGGGAGCCACTTACGCCACCACGCGACCACGAGCCCGGTCGCGATGAGGGGCATGAGTACGCCGAGGGCCATCGGGACGTGAACGAGCTTGGGATGAAAGAGAAGTGCGTCCATGATAGTGACCTCCGATGGTTGGTTGGGCAGGCTTCAACATCTCCTCGACGCTCCCCGGCGGCCATCCCCCATCCGTGCTATTCGTGGGATTTCAACGCTTTGGACGAGTCTGACTTCACGCTTGGGAGGGGCCTCTTGGTCGGCGTCTTGTCCGCCTTTCTGGCCACCGCGCTTCTCGCCGCCATCGACCTCGTCTCGGATCTCCACGAAGGCACCACCGTCGGCCACGTCCTCACCGAGGGGGCCACCCTCGTGGTGGGTCTATTGGGAGCCGCCCTCGTCGCCCGGAGGCTGCTTCGGACCATCCGCCGGGCGGATGCCGCCGTCGCCGAGGCCCGTGAACTGGCGGGGCAACTCGAGGCCACGGCGGCGGAGGCGGCAGCTTGGCGAACCCAGGCCCGGGAGCTGATGGCCGGGCTCGGCGAGGCCATCGACGAGCAGTTCATCCGCTGGCGCCTCTCTCCCGCCGAGAAGGAGGTGGGCCTGCTCCTCCTCAAAGGCTTGAGTCACAAGGAAATCGCCTCGGTCCGTACCGTCACCGAGAACACGGCCCGGCAGCAGGCCCGGGCGATCTACCGAAAGGCGGGGCTCTCCGGCCGCCACGACCTCGCGGCGTTCTTCCTGGAGGATCTCATGTTGCCGCCCGGGGAAGTCGAGACGTCGTGATGCTGCCAATTCTGGCAAGCTTTGTCCGACGAAGCCGTTGCTCGCCCCAAGTCCCCTTGACTCTGGACTAACGTCCAGGGTCTAGACTCGGCCGATGTCGAAACCCGCGCCAGAGTCGCTGAAAATTGGAGAGGTCGCGACCCGGGCCGGCGTGCGCGTGGACACGGTCCGGTACTACGAGCGGGCAGGCCTCATCGCCGAGCCGCCGCGGCGGCAGTCCGGATTTCGTCAGTATTCCCCCGACGTCGTCCGAAGGATTCGCTTTATCCGGCGAGCCAAGGACCTGGGTTTTTCACTCAAAGAAATTCAGGAACTGCTCTCTCTGCGGGCCGATCCCCGGAGCACCTGCAAGCAGGTTCGGGCCCAGGCCGAGGCCAAGATCGCTGACATCGACTCCCGGATAAGCACGCTCCGTAAGATGAAGCGCGCCCTCTCTGAGGTGACCGCACCGTGTTCCGGCGGGGACGCCCCGGCGGCCGAGTGCCCCATCCTGGCCTCCCTCGACACCGACCCCGATTGATCGACCCGACGCTTCAGGAGACCGAAAGCCATGATACGAAAAGCAGTCATCCTCGGTGCGGCAGCCCTCGCTTCGGCGGGATGCCAGAGCGAACCCTCCGAGGTCCACGCCGAGCCAGCACCCACCGTCGCCGTGACCTCCGAGACCTTGGCCGAAGGCGAGCCGGCCCAGGAGGCGCCCCCGGCGGCCGCGGGTGAGGGCTCGGCCGGGGCCCCCGTCCCCGCTGACGCCACACTCGTGCGCATGCACATCGAAGGCTTGCTCTGCGAAGGGTGCGCGGAGGGCGTCAAGGGTATCCTCGAGGGCATCGACGGCGTCTACTCGGCAAACGTCGACTTCTCCACCGGGACGACGGAGGTGCGCTGTGACGCGTCTCGGGTTCGGCCCGAAGAGCTCACGACGGTTTTCGCTGACGCCGAGATGGACGGCACGCCCATGGACTGGGTCGCGACGATCATCGAAGGGGAGGGGCCGCCGAGCTCGTTGTGAAGGCCCGTGCGCTAATTTTCACGTTGGGCATGCTCTTCGTCGCGGCGCCCACCTCGGCTCAGCGCGGAGGGGAGACCCGTGCGCGAGCGACGTCAGTCCGCTATGCGGTGAGCGTTGACGGACTGGCCTGTCCCTTCTGTGCCTTCGGCCTCGAACGCAAGCTCGAGGCGCTCTCCGGCGTCGACGAGGTCGCGGTCGACCTTGGCGAGGGCTTGGCGCGCTTCACCGTCGCAGGGGGAGCGGTCGTCCTCCCGGAGGCGATCCGCGATGCCGTCCGTGATGCGGGC